>CAXTAX010000130.1:0-3186 GCA_964241995.1 uncultured bacterium
TGTGGGTCACCGAGCGCATGTCTTGCCTCAAAGGAACATTTGAGGGATTGACGACAAGCGCACGCGCGGGAACAAAGCCGAGTAAGCGACCCTCCTGGTTTTGGACGAAGATGCGGCGAAGCAAATCGATATTGGGGTTCTCCCGAATGTAGGCGCCCACTTCGCTGATGGTCATTTCCATGTGAAATGCGAAAAATTCATTGGTCATCAAGCGACCCGCGGTATTCGGATCGAAGCGCTGCAGAGCCAGAATTTGCTCCGCACGCTTACCGTGTAACGAGTCTAGAATTTGCAGATAGCGCGCCGTCGCTAAATCGTCCATGATCCAAACCGCTTCGTCGGTCGGCATGGCTTCGATGGCGCGCACAATCTCCTCATTGATCAGCTGCGTAAAGATCCCCTTTCGAGTCGAGGAGTCGAGATTGATGAGGAAGTGGGCGCGGGCCTCATCGTGGGGCAGATAGTGATAGATCGACATGCGCTGAATCAGCGGCAAACGCAATGCCGCATACGCCAAATCGATGGCATCGTGCTCGCTGGCGATCTTCGACAGATCGTGAGCGCACCGCTCTTCGGATGATAGGGGGGTGAATGCTTGCTCGAGCTTCGCCATCAACTCTTCATCGAGTTGATGTTTCTTCGCTTCGCTTACCGACTTGAGGCGATTGCGCTCGTTGCCCGTGCCTGTCTCTGAGGACATCAGAAGATCCTGCGCTCAAAATGTTGATCTAAAGGAGAAGGCAAAGTCTCGCCTACCTCGGATGAGCGCATCATTCTAGCGCTGGGATACAAATAGAACAACTCGATCAAGGCCCGGGCAATGGCCATTGTACAGCCGCAGAGAGGGAGGATCCATCTGCTTACTACCCGCGTAAATGCACGCGATGGTGCCATGTAAGAAAACTCAAGATGCCTAAAATGCACTTCCCAAGTATGGCGCTTATACGATGCTGGACAAGATTATTAGCCAGATAGACTTGTGGTTGCAAATGCTGCGCCAAGGTTCTGCAGCCATTTTTCGTTAATAGCTCTGAAGCATTGCACTTCAACTCCCAATCGAGAAAAAGGTATCGCAGTATAAAGCTAGATGCTCCATGGAAGGGTAAAAGGCATACTAGGTGAACGCGTCAAATCAAATCCATTCCTCGTTACGCACAATACATTCAATTTAGTGGGTGTTATGGAAATTTACGGGGTATTTCTTTATATCCGAACGTTTGAACCAAGTTTTTGCAATATGCCATTTCATGCGGGTTTACATGCAATTGTTTTCTCCGAGCTGTTATGAGGAAACCATGGTGTATTTGGTATTGCCTCAATGTTTCATGTAGGTGACCTGTGAATTGGGATATTGGAAGCGGCCCTAACCGCAACTTTGATATAGGGCGGCAAGAGTACGAGTCAAAGCCTGCAGATGCTGAGGGCGCTTCTAGGAACCGTAAAATTGCGCAATTGGGTGTAAAGAGCCTGACTGGAATGGCCAAGGTCGCGGCCTCAGGAAACTCAGGGGATACGTTGACCAATAGCGCTATTAAGGCAGTGCATCTCAAGGACTTGCAGCAAGTTCCAGGCCCCATGCCATTGGCAAAAATTTCAAGCCTTGCCGCGCAAATTCTCGCCCCCCCCGGGGGTCCATCTGAAGCTAGCACGTATCAACCCCTCCATGCACAAAAAGAAAATGCGCCAAGTGCAGAGAATGCAAAATTCCTCGGCCCTCAAGCCTTTGGCAACAGATCCACAGAAAAATTCTCTTTCAAAAATGCATCTGCGGATATTTTGACCCATCTTCGCCAAGATCTTAGCGTCGATCAATTCCACTCTCGCGAAGCGCTGGAACAGCTCATTGAACGTAACCAGAATCATTTAGGTGAAATTGAGGAAAGGGGGAGCCTGCCAGCCGCCCAACACGAGGTGAGCCTAGCTGAAAGCCAAAGAGTGCAGCTTCAGGCGATGCTGAATGTGATGAAGCAAAGCGGAATAGATCCGGGGGCAACGGAAAAAAACGCGTACAAGTTCTACTTCACCAAGGCTTTAGACGCAGCGATGTTAGTGCAACGCTTGAGTCAGAAAGAGCCCTTGCGCAATGTGACAAATGTTGCAAATACCAGCTCATTGCCTCCTCATCAGTCCTCCTCGGAGAGTTTGAATCTCCTGCGCCGCGATTTGCACATCGACCAGTTTTATTCCGGCTCAGCCCTCAACACTCTCATTCAGATCCATCGCGAACGCCTTGCAAAAATCGAGCAGCGGGGAGATTTGCACGCAGCACAACACGAGATGAGTTTAGCTGAAAGCCAAAGAGTGCAGCTTCAGGCGATGCTGAATGTGATGAAACAAAGCGGAGTAGATCCAGGGGCAACAGAAAAAAACGCCTATAAATACTACTACACCAAAGCTGCAGATGCGACGCTGCTCGTACAGCAATTGAATCAGCCGCCGCCATCTCATGAAGATGTGTGAGGCTTTTCGCATTTAGATTTCGGAATTTTTGCAAGATACTAACACCTCCCAAAACGTGGTTACAACATGGGAATTGGTGGAATCGCCCGACATCACAGGTGCGTCTATCCAGCTGCTCTCTTTGTCCAGTATCATGTAAGGGTCACTTTTACGAGTGCATCTTAAGCAGCCTGGAATTTGACAAATCGATGAAAAAATTGTTTGTATTTGCACTAGAGTAGCGAGTGTGCTCTCGCAATTCTACACTTTGTAAAAAACTAGGAGCTTTACCCATCTTCGTTTAGGTCCTCTTAGGTCCTCTTAGGTCCTCTTGAGTATGGCGGAGAAAATTTTTCTTTTAATGACCTATATCCTCAAGCTTCTCGAAGTGTAGTTTCGACCTGCTTGTAGGGCTGCACCCATTAGTTTTTAAGCAGTTGTATCTTCTTCAGTAATGCACGTACCTGCATGTTCCTGCCTAAGTTGGCCGCAGTAAAGGCATTAGCGATAGCGAGTTGACTCAAATGCGTCTAAGTTTCTCATCGCTGTCATTTTACAATACAATTGCCACACTCGTAACTTTGCGAATGGCTAGGATCACCCGGCATATGTCCATCTCTCTTTCTACTACTCTCAGCGCATTTGCTCAAATCGCACTCGGCCTTGAAATCGGACAAGCGATAGGAGAGATCGGCATCGGAGACAATGCCGAGTTTGACGCCCAATTTGGATCGCTTACTCGTCAGG
>CAXTAX010000131.1:0-3151 GCA_964241995.1 uncultured bacterium
CCCGCGAGCTTTGAGAGGCCGAGCGCCGACCTTTTGCTCGCTTACAATTTGCCGCCCAACAAAGATCTAAGCGAAAGCGGCAAGGGTGCTCTGCGCTTTGCTGAAGTGCAATTGGCCATTCGATTGCCGGGGAGAAGCAAGCCCATTCAAATTCGGCATTTGCGCGAATTTCTCGACAGCCTGCGCTATGGGCAACCCATCTTGCTGCTCGGCCAGCGTATGATTTTCGCCGAAGAGCAATTCGAGCCCCCCTCGAGTTTTATTGCCACGGCACTTGCGCGTTTTCTCAGCTTTCCCATGCCAGGCCCGCAGACTGTGGAATCGCGCATGCAGGCCTCATTCGCGAGCGCTGGGCTCATTAAAGAGCGCATGCAAAGAAATGGGCTACTGCCTTTGGAGATCTTCGCCGAATTGCTAGCCGATTTATATGCGTGGGTAGACGAGCAACCCCACCTGCACCAATCGAGTGAAGGTGAAGAGGATAATCTCCTGCCGCTGCCCGGAATCTACCGCGGGGGATTCGATCAACCCGCACTTTGCTGTCGCCATACCTCCACAGTGACTCTGCAGGTCGATCAACTCGCGTTGGACACTCCAAAGCTCGTGCTCAAGCCCTATTTGCGCTTGCAAGGTGCGCTCAAGAGGATCAGCGAAGTGGAGCTGCTGCATGGAAAAAAGCCGGGAGCACTCGCGCAAGGTGTCTACTCCCGCTTCCACGAAGGATTGCTTCCCGCGCATCTGCGCTTGGTACACGATTTAGATGGTACGGTCATTCCGCTTCCACTCATCGGAACCTTCATAGAAAATTCGTTGCCTGAGCTGCAACGCGTTGGACAAGTACTGAATCCCGAGCATACCGAAGATTTTGCGACCCTTCCCTTTTCTGGGCAGCTAAAGGGGCGTTGTCAGGTGTGTTATCTCGATGGCAAACTGGAAGCGCAGCTATTTTTTCGCTACGATCAGGTAGAGATTCCCGCAATTTCGACCCAGCTGAAAAATGAGGATCTCGCGCAATTTGTCACCCCCGAAGGAATTTTAGCGCGCGACTTGTCAGGAGAGCGGGCTTTGGTCGATACACTCTTTCACGACTTTGTGTGCGAGGCGCATCAAGGGGTCTATCTGGCCAAGAGCGATAAGAAAGTGATCGAGTTCATGACGGAAATCGTCCCCGCGCATCGCCACGTGGTGGACTTTGAACTGCCGCAAAACCTCCTCGACCAGTTTCTCTATGACGAGGCCCACCTCGAGCTCGTCGCTAAACCCGGCAAGTCGATTAGCGCGTATGAGATTCACATGGTCGTGCACGGCGCGCTCGAAAGCGCGAGTTTGGATCAGCTGCTCGACTGTTTACTCTCAGATCGCTGTTACTTAGAGGTCGATAGTCTAGCGGGATCGGCCAAGATGAGTCGTCCCCCAATGGGATCGAAGCTGAAAAAGCTCGTGGTCTTAGACCTCAAAAGGCTTGCCCCCCTCGTCGATTTTCTCGATGACCTGGCGATTAAACAGTTGGCTACGGGTGCGCACTCCTCTCCGCTTTGGACCTTGACCCAATTGGATGTGGAGAATTTGCCAATCGGCGTCGACAAGCTCGAAATCGATCCTGTACTGCTCGATTTGCAGCGTCAAATGCGGGGGCAAGTGCCCTATGAAACCCAAAAAATCCCCCCCTCCATCAAAGTGGAGCTTCGCCCGTATCAGCTCGAGGGTATCGGCTGGTTGGGACGCCTGCGCTCCATGCGTCTTGGGGGTATTTTGGCCGACGATATGGGACTCGGCAAAACCCTTCAAAGCATCGTGGCGCTATTACAGATGCGCGAAAAGCAGGCCAAGATCTCTTCTTTAGTCGTCTGTCCCACCTCTTTGCTCTATAACTGGAAAGAAGAGATTGCGAAATTTGCGCCACACCTCAAAGTTCTAGTAGTGGATGGCGCGCCGATTCAGCGCAAAAAGCATTTGGAAAAAATCGATGGCGCTGCGGTCATCATCACCTCGTACACCCTTTTGCAAAAGGATATTGAGTACTACCAAAAAATCAATTTTGGTTACGCCATATTAGATGAAGCGCAGCACATCAAAAACCGCTCGACGCGCAACGCCAAGGCTGTCAAGCTCGTGCACTCAGCGCACAAACTGATTCTAACGGGGACACCGGTCGAGAATAATCTCCAGGAACTTTGGAGCTTATTCGACTTCCTCATGCCGGGACTTTTGGGCAGTTATGAACGCTTCATTCAAAAGTACTTTCGCGGGGGCAACCGCTGGCAGCCGTTCCAAAACGATTTGGAGAAGCTCAAGCGCAAAGTCATGCCCTTTATCTTGCGCCGCATGAAGGCCGATGTCCTCAAAGAGCTGCCTCCGGTCACCGAGATTGTCTATCACTGCTCGCTCACAGAAAGCCAACGGGAACTGTATCGCGCTTACGCGGAGTCAGCGCGCAAAGAGCTGACCTCACTTGTCAAAAAAGAGGGTTTCGAGAGTGTACAAATCCACGTTCTAGCGACGCTTACGCGTTTAAAACAGATTTGCTGCCACCCCGCCATCTTTGCCAATCAAACCGTTGCTTCTTGCGATTCGGCAAAGTACCAAATGTTTGTAGAGCTCGTCGAAAACCTCATAGACTCGGGGCACAAAGCCGTGGTCTTTAGTCAGTACACTAAGATGCTGCAGATCATTCGCGAGGACTTTTCCGAGCGCGGTATTCCGTATCTCTATCTCGATGGCTCCTCGAAAAATCGCATGCAGCTGGTGCATCGCTTCAACGACGATCACAAGATCCCCATCTTTTTGGTCTCGCTCAAAGCGGGGGGTACGGGTTTGAATTTGACGGGTGCCGACACAGTCATCCATTATGATATGTGGTGGAATCCGGCCGTCGAGAATCAAGCGACCGATCGAGTGCATCGACTCGGTCAAGATCGCTCGGTCTCTTCATACAAATTAGTGACTTTGGGAACCATCGAGGAAAAAATTGTCGAGTTGCAAAATCGTAAAAGGGGCCTTGCGCGCCAAGTCGTCACAACAGACGATGAAGCGATTGCCAAGCTCACCTGGGACGAAGTTTTGGAGCTCTTGAAGACTTAAATACTATGTCATCTACCGTCCCTTCACGCGAACCTCTCCCTCTTTTCAAACGCCTCAAGCAGGCGCTGGC
>CAXTAX010000132.1:0-2488 GCA_964241995.1 uncultured bacterium
GGATAGAGGCGCCACGTGTGCCCCTTCTGCTCCATCCTCCATGACCGTCCCCGTATTGCTCAGTTTTGTTGTTCGTAATTAAATCAGGCCTATTCGTCAACGTCGAATACATGTGTAATGCGCGACTAGATTAGACCTTGTGCATAGCAGGCTCTATTTAGGCGAGACACCTCAATCGCAGAGTAATAGCCTTGACTGCTTAGCTACGTAGCGAGACGCTCTACATCATCAATGACTCAGGACTTAGGGAAAAGGCGAGACTTGAAATGAATGTGGAACTACAACAAAATAATATGGTAAACATATGGGGGTGACCCGGTTTCGACTGAAGAAAGCAGGTTAAGCGGCATGCAGAGGATGCCAGTCGGCCTCTTTAAAAAGCTGGTAAACTTTTAGATGCCGATGAAAACGGCGCCTGTGAATTGCTCGCTGCGTAAAGCAGCTGCGTAAAAGCAAGAGTAATTTAATGGGTTAGGTGCTTCCCGGCTAATCCCCGGGAAATACCCGGTCTCAAGCGCTGGACCGAGGGCGCTTGAGTAACTGTCATTCACTTGGTATGAATCAACACGAGATGCTCACCTGAGTCTTGCGTTGGTTCGAGAACAATTCAGGTGCTGCCCATTTTACATCGCCTTTTTTGTCGAATGAAGCAGTATAAAAAAAGGCTAAGCATGTAGTCGCTTAGCTTTTGCAATTTTCAGGACGAGAGTTCGACTCTCTCCACCTCCAACAAATGCATAATAGGTCAACTCAACATGAGTTGGCCTTTGGCATTTTTACTCATTTACAATTCTAAAACGCATTGTAAACGTTGCCGCGATCACCAACTTCCAAGTGCCGAGTCTCAAACTTAGCTGAAGCTATAGGATGTGGAATGGGCGAACGCTAAAAATGCACTAGACCAACTTGACAATGTATCGCGCTATGAATTGAGGTCTTTAAAAACATTGAAGAGCATTTGCGGCCAATCGAGCACCTGCCTTTGATCCAAACTCCCATCAAATGATGAAAGCTTTAAGCATTAGATCTCAACACCATGTTCTCGATCATCTGGTGCATCCTCTCGATCAAGCTATTACACCGGTCGTCATCCGTTTGAGAGGACGGCATAAATTCATCAAAATTCTATACCTGAAAACCGTCTCGATCGGTGATTTTGAAGTGCCCCTCCCAACGTTCGATTTGGTGAAAAAGGGTTTCTCTCTCGCCGCTAGCTTTGCGAAGTTGCTCCGAAAGGCCTTCAATGTGCTGGCTGATCTCTCTGTAATTTTGATATGCCTCCCCTAAAGCTGGAGCGCGTTTCTTATTTTTCTCACGTCGAAGATCATCGATGATGCGCTACACAAGTGCACTTCCCTCCTGGGTAGGGGTTTCGAAATGCTGGAATATTTGCGCATATTTTATGGGGCTTCCGATGAGCTAGCAGGCACTAAGATGGATAAATTCGTCTACACGGTCGAGTTCAGCGAAGTTCAGCGGGCGAATTGCCCGGCGAAATGCCACTTCGTCGTAATGAGCCGACGGTTGAACTAAGTTCTGCAGCACTAAGGTTTGGGAGGGAGATACGATCATGGCAATATGTGGGATTGAATTTAAGTTTTTACAAGCAATAATTTGTATGTATTGAGCAGATCAGACAACTGTTGATGAAAAATCTAATGATGGGGTTCATCATACTAATGATCATTTTTTATGGAATCTATTGCCGTCTAAGCATTGTCTGCCGAAAAGACATATAGAAAAAGTATCTTATATTACTTTAAATCATTGAAACAAAAATTGTATATTCAATAAAGATTTTTATTAAAAGTAACTACTAACCTGGTAAAGATCCGTATTGTAAAGGAAAAAAGAGCTCTTCAATCTCTCAGATCTCTATCTCAAACGCTGGAATTAGCAATTTGGTCATCGATCAAAGAATTTGCAAAAAGCTTGGCAAGCCAGCGTTTTATCGGTGCAAATCGCGTGTTTGATGAGCAGACTCACCGAATACGCTCAAAGCCTATTTGTCTCATCGAGCTCAAGATTGTGCTCTGATCATTAAAACAAGCACTGCACATCAGGTGCGCGAATGATCGGTTCGAGCACAATCCCCACATTGCATCGCTTGCAAACCTCCAAAACGTTTGAAGATGGTCGCTTAGAGAGAGAATTTCGCTAGAGATACCGCCCGACAGTTTCGGGGATAAGGAACCCAATAGATCATGGGAAACTAAGGGCGTAAACCCACTAGCAAGGTCCCACTTAATTCTTAGCATCCCTTGTCTAGATGGGTGAAAAGACGCGTTGAGTGCAAACCCGTTCGCGCCCGGCAAGGCGGACTGAAAAACAGGCGCGGGCTATCGCCTAGCCCGTGGAAGGCTTTAGCGAAAGATTTCTAGATCTCGGCAAAAATCTTGCAGCTCTTGGCATCCCCGATCTGTAACTCGAGGGCAGGAAGTGAGGTCAACAGTTTTGAGATTCGGCAATTCCCTTAAGTGGACCATTC
>CAXTAX010000132.1:2498-3114 GCA_964241995.1 uncultured bacterium
ATCGCACACTGCGGTGAGATGCGCCAAATTCAAATGAACGAGGTCGGTCAAAGTCGCGAGGGACTCTAAATCCCCATCGGGCAGGGGGAAGCATTCCTCAATTCCGAGCCTGGTGAGCTGCGTCAAATGACTAAGTGAGTCGAGCTGAGCAACGAAATTGGTTCCCATCTCCAAGCGCTGCAGTGTGTCTAATGTGCTCAGTGAATGCATTGCCAGGGGATTCGTTTGATCGCTAGAGCAATTCGCAATGCGAAGTTCTGTGAGCGAGCTCAAAGGGGCCAAAGCGCTACACATTTCGTCTGTCCATTGCAGGGAAAAGCTCAAGTCGAGTTGGGCTAGATGGCGCAGAGGGTGCAGCAAGGTCAAACCTTGGGCCGAAAGGTCACTTGCGAGGAGGGAGAGATTTTGCAACTTCGTGAGCACACGTACCTGCCGCATCGAAACATCTGTGAATTTGCAACAGGGAGCGAGCATCAGAGTCGATAGGTGAGCGAGCGCGCTGAGGTGCAACGCGTTTGCATCCCCTAGGCTCCCCTTTGTGATTAAGCAGAGGTGTCGCAGCTGCTTCAGCTGCATAAAAGGCTGAAAATCGCGAAAAGTGTCGAGTGTATTTAAC
>CAXTAX010000133.1:0-3091 GCA_964241995.1 uncultured bacterium
CTCGCTAGGGAAGAGCCGCTCTGATTGATGCAGTTTGCACAGTCTATCGTCTGGGTATTGGAGGCACTTTGTCCAGGGGTGAGATGTTGGCTGAGGGCGTCTGCGTGTGCATTTGGGAATGGCCCAATTTTGTCTGAGCTGCAGTTGGATTTAGCGTAAGAGCGGTCTTGGTGGGTTGTGGAAATCATGACCAATTTGAAGCGAGAGATGAGAGCCTACAATGCGAGGATTTCCTCTCGGTAAAGGAAATTGCACGCGATTGAGAAACGCGGTAGCTTAGTCAAGGAGCGGTTATTTTTGCTATCGGGCATTTGCATGTTTCTCAAGGGGGGGTATTCACCCTGAATTGGGAAGACTTTGTGCAACCTTCGGCGCATTTACAGCGCTCCCAATCGTAAAGATCCAGGCACTATCGGTGAGAGGAAAACTGAAGCGCACATCTCGAGGCTTCACTAGACCAGTAAATCGCGGGATAAGGTTGTGTTAAGAGGTCGTTACAAAAAGGCAATTTTCCTCTCAACGTCACCAGAAAGTGCCGAGATGATAGGAAAATACGCAGTAAAGGCGCCTTTAACATTGTGGCAGTTGTTGCTCCATCCAATGCGCTAAAGATTGGGAGAATTCTGCAGCGCGACGTTGCAATTCTCTGCGCCCACCAGCTTGTGCACTGTCAGAGGCCACTTTGATGCTGCGGGCGGGCACACCAAACTTGCGAGCAGCCGAGACCACTCCATACCCTTCCATATCGACGAGATCTGCCAAAGCGCTGAGCATCTTGCGTTTTCCAGCGTGATGTAAGGGCGCATCGACAGTGAGCAAAGTTGAGCCAGCTTCACTTGTGTCAAGGTAAAGAAGTGGAAAGCACGCTGCAAAGAATTCGCGCGTCTTCAAGTCAGAGCGTCCCCAAGGATTGGCGCGACAAACGCGGCCGACCTCAAAAAGTGTCCCGATCCTTTGATTTTTGAGCGCTGCGGCAAATCCCAAATGCCAAAGGGCGTCAAACGGGGGTGATGCCCCCAAATGGCGACAAAGCGCAACGGTTGCATGCATGATCCCCATACCGGTCACTAGGAGTTCGCCTTGCGGAAATCTCCAAATGCCCCCTCCAGCATTTTGAGCCCTGAGGACTTCAATGGTAGCTTGCGCCTCGAGTTGCGTTGCAAAGACGAGTAAGTGCCTCCCCGTCATTCGCCTTCCTTAGTATTGAGGGCTTCAATTGCCCGCCTGCCTTCGGGCGATAGGGTATGGGTTTCTTCGTTCACGTAGAGAGAGATGTGCTGCGCGCACATCTCGCGTGAAGTTTCAAATGCCCAAAGCGCTACATATTGCTCGCTCGCGCGTGGATGAGCTCTGGCAAATTCCAAAGAGCGACGCAGATGAGAGACGACTTGTTGCTCTAAAGCTGCACAGACATCTTCTCTGGCGACGAAAATACCGAGGGGAACGGGGAGCTGCGTGCGCTGCTCCCATAGATCCCCCAAATCGGCGATTTCCACAAAGCCCTGCTGCGCAAAAGCAAAGCGCGATTCGTGAATGATCACTGCTGCATCGGCGCTTTTTCGCCGTACTTGCCCCAGCAATTTATCATAGCGAAAAAACTGCTCTTGGCGCGCTTGGGGTAGTAAGCGGCGATAGAGGGCGTAAGCCGCCGTGTACTTGCCGGGAAACACAACGCGCTTTGCGCCAAGAGACTCGATGGGAAAGGGCGATTTGGCGACGAGCTTTGGCCCCGCTCCGCGTCGCAGGGCTGCGCCACAGGGCATGAGACGGTAGTTCGAGAGATTGGCTAGATGCGCCGCCGAAACTTTCGTGATCGGAAATTCTCCTTGAAGCGCAAGCGTATTCAAGGTTTCGATATCGGCAAATATCGGCTGTACCTGCAACTCAGTAGAAAACTGCTGTGTGATCCACGCGTGGGTCACAAACGTATCGTTGGGGCAGGGGGAGAGGCCTAAGCCGATCGTGGGAAGAGTTCCCGAGTTTGTCGATGCGCTCAAGTCAAGAGCCTCAACTCCAAAAGGCGCGATTTTAAGAGGCCATTTTCGGCTTTTTCCAAAGCGCCACTAGACTGAAGCCATTTGAGATAATTTTTGGGAATTTTTTCCAAGTGCACCCCTTGATGCTTTCCAAAGGGCATTGCCAACAGTTGACTCGGCGCCTCTTGCAGTAAGTGCAATGCTTTTTCAATTTCCAAATCGTCGAGCATTTGGGAAAATATTTGGTAGAGCACGAGGACATCGTCGAGCGCTCTATGTGCAGTATTTTCTGCAACGCCGTATGCGCTGCGTAAGAATTGCAACCCGTGTCTGGGTAAATCGGGCCTGTATTTTCGCGCCCACTTCAGGCTATCGAGATAGCGCCAAGTGGGTGGGGGAAGCCCCGCTCTTTTGAATTCGGCGCGTAAAAAAAGACAGTCGAATTGATCGCAATTGTGCCCTATGAGAATGGCACGAGAACTTTCTTCGGGCTGGCAGAATCGGCAAAAATCCTCGGCAATGCCCCCGAAACTTGGAGCATTCGCGACCATTTCGTCGGTGATGCCATGAATTTTACTCACCTCCGAGGGGATGGGAATTCCCGGTTTGACAAGGGCGGTGAATTCCGCCTTTGTCTTGGGATTGTAGGCGGCGATCTCCACAATGCGGTCGCTATCTGCGCGAAGGCCCGAGGTCTCGATGTCAAAGTAAATGGGGAAAGAACGCATACTGTTAAATTGTCATGATCAAAAAGCATATTGGCATGAGTCGCCATTAGCGAATAGTTTGGACTCTTGGATATGCCTTTTCTTCTCATCGATACCGCTACGTCCTACCCCGTACTCACGACGTCCGACGCGCCTTTGCAAAATGATTGGATGCCCAACGATGGCGATGTGGCCACGCGCCTCCTCTTTGGACTCGACAAGCTCTCTAGCCAGTTGCGCACCTCGATTCAGGGAATCGTCGTGGGATACGGACCTGGATCCTACACCGGATTGCGCATCGGGTTAGCAGTGGCAAAAACTTGGGGTTATGCCCACTGCCTGCCTGTATGTGGGGTAAGTAGCCTATCGATTCTCATTCCATCAAAACAAGAAGTAGATGCATTGATC
>CAXTAX010000134.1:0-3072 GCA_964241995.1 uncultured bacterium
GAGCTCCCCTTTGGGTCATTTGACCTTGAGAATTCCGCTTTGAAGATCGAGTACGACCCCGCTCGGTAAAGATATGGGCATTTTACCCTTTCGCGACATGCTGCCTCCTCAAGAATAGATGTGGCACAGCAATTCGCCGCCCACTTTTTGACGTTTCGCTTCATGTCCGGTCATCACTCCACGTGAAGTGGATAACACGGAGATGCCAAGGCCCCCTAAAACGGGGCGAATGTCTCGCACACCGATGTATTTGCGGCGACCCGGGGTGGAAATGGAGCGAGCACACTGCACAAAGGGCTGCTTTTCTCCATCGTAGCGCAGATAGATTCTGGCTAATGCCATTGGTCCTTCTTGCCGCTCGCCGTAGCGCTCCACAAAACCCTCTTTTTCAAGGATCTTGATTACCTCTTTAATGAGCCCATTCGTGGGAACGTCGACATAGCGATGTTTGGCTCTACCGGCATTGCGAACGCGCGTGAGAAAATCGGAAAACTTATGAGACATCGTGGAACCTTAGGGTGTTTTAAAGGGCATACCCAATTCGCGCAGCAGCTCAACACACTCCGGATCGGATTGCGCAGTGCTCACAAAAGTGACGTGCATGCCCTGAGCGCGTTTGACAGCATCGAGATTGAGCTCTGCAAAAATCTGGTGGTCATCGAAACCGAGTGAATAGGAACCTCGTCCATCTGCTTTTGTGGGAAAACCTCGAAAGTCTTTGATGCGGGGGCAGGCAATGTTGATGAAGCGATAAGCGAAATCATACATACGCGAGCCGCGCAAAGTCACCTTGATGCCGACAATTTGCCCTTCGCGAAGTTTGAAGTTTGAGATCGACTTTTTCGCTCTTGTGCGCACTGGCTTTTGGCCTGAGATTTGCCGCATTTCGGTTTCGCAATCCTGAATCGCAGTTTTATCCTTGGCGGCTTCTGCGATACCCATGTGCAACACGATTTTGGTCAACCTGGGTAACTGCATAGTATTGGCATATCCAAACTTGTCCATTAGCTTTTTGGAAACCACAGAATGGTATCGCTGTTTCAATACCGACATCTTAAGCTCCCTCTTTGCCCATGCGCAAAGTGCGCAAAACGATTTCGTCTTCTCCCTTACGGTAAATCAGATCGCGTCTGCCACTATCTGTTTGCCTTACACCAACTTTAATCCTTTCCCCTTCGGGGTTGCACAGGGCCACATTGGAGATGTGAATGGGACCCTCAATGCGCAAAATCGCACCCTGCGGGTGGGTTTGCGACTTTTTTACATGTTTGCTTTGTAGGTTGAGGGACTCTACAACGACCCGTTGTCCACGCCGTGCGAGCACTTTGCCCGAACGTCCCTTCTCATTGCCTGTGACGACGAGGACTTTGTCCCCTTTGCGAATCCATTTACTCATCTTTAGATAACCTCGGGTGCCATGGAGCAGATTTTGATGTAACCTCGATCGCGCAGTTCTCGAGCCACGGGACCGAAAATGCGCGAACCCTTGGGATTGCCATTGGCATCAATGATGACGCACGCATTGCCATCAAAACGCAGACATCCATCTTTGCGCTTAATGGATCGACGTTGACGCACGATGACCGCCTTCACAACTTCTCCCTTCTTCAGGTTGCTGTTGGGCTTTGCCTTTTTCACAGAGCCCACAAAAATGTCGCCTACTCCAGCATAACGGCGCTTTGAACCGCCCAAAATTTTAAAGCAGCGCACTTCATCGGCTCCCGAATTGTCGGCTACTTTTAATTGACTTTCCTGTTGCAACATTGCGAACTATTCCCTAAATAAATTTGGCCAAGTGCCTTCTAAACCTTGCCCACAACTCGCCAGCGTTTGAGCTTGGACAGGGGCCTTGTTTGCGCGATGATCACCAGGTCCCCAATTTGAAGCGGTTCGCCCTCAGCATGAGCGTAGTATTTCTGACTGCGTGTGATGACCTTTCCGTAGCGCGGATGCGATAATCTACGGTTTACACGTACGACGACCGTTTTTTCCATCGCAGTGGAGACAATAGTCCCTTTTTGCGATTTACGCGGTTTTCTCTCCATCTTATCCCCGTATTGGTTGAGTCGCCGATTCCTCGGCGGGAAGCTGGCGGGCTCTTGATTCAGTTAGAGCGCGGGCGATGTCGCGGCGTATTAGCCGAAGGCGATGTGGCTTTTCGACTTTACGCGCAAACTTGTACTCGCTTTTGAGAATATATTGTTCTTTCTTCAAGGCGTTCACGCCGTCCCGAAGCTCTTCATCTGTAGATTGTACCCATGATCGCGGTTTCATCCTTATACCCTCTCTAATCGCTGGACCATCCGCGTGCGAATCGGCAATTTAGCCGCGGCTCGGCGAAGGGCATTTTGCGCTTGATCGTGCGTTACGTTCCCCACTTCACAGAGAATTCTTCCCGGTTTTGCCACAGCAACCCAGTGATCTAACGCGCCTTTACCCGTTCCCATACGAGTCTCAGCGGGCTTTTTAGTTACGGGCTTATCCGGAAAAATCCGAAACCACACTTTACCGCGACGGCTGAAGTGGCGGTTGATCGCAACGCGGCACGCTTCGATTTGCTCAGCGGTGATCCAAGCGCGCTCTAGCGCCTGAATGCCGTACTCTCCAAAGGCCACAAACGAGGCCCCCTTGGTCAACCCGCGCATTTGCCCTTTTTGCTGCTTGCGGTGCTTCACCCTTTTTGGCATCAAAACCATGACTTAAGTCCCCTTAGCTGCGCGTACGGGCTGCTCACCCCGATTGATCCAAACCTTCACTCCAATGGCGCCGTACGTAGTTTGCGCGCGCCCATCGGAGTAGTCGATATCGGCTCGAAGCGTATGTAAAGGAACAGAGCCCTCGAGATACCATTCGGTCCGCGCTATTTCAGCGCCGCCTAATCTTCCTGCAACTTGAATGCGAATTCCAATAGCCCCGGAGTCCATGGTCTGCTGAATCGCTTTTTTCATAGCCCTGCGAAAGGGAATTCGACGTTCTAGTTGTCTCACTACATTCTCAAGCACGAGCTCAGCTTCCCAATCTGGACGCTTGATCTCATCAACTTCGATCCAGATTTCTTTGCCCGTCAACTTG
>CAXTAX010000135.1:0-3035 GCA_964241995.1 uncultured bacterium
ATTTCGTGGGGAGTGATCTTTTCACTCGGCGATTGTTCGCGACAATACTGCAAGTGTTCGTGTAGGATGCGATCCCAAAGCTTTGCGGTATCTTGTTTAAAAGTTAACTGAGGGGCGCTTTCGATGTGCTCAGGAGTAAATGTATATTCTTGAAATTCTTTAGCATTCTCCAAAAGCGAGTTAAAGCGACTTAGTGTGGGTGGAGCCATATTAGTCCGTATTCACTTTTTCTGTAAATCTTCTACATAAAAACAATTAAATTTGGAGTCAATTAATCTTCATTCTAAATAAATTAAAATTTGAACTTATTACTTATTTAAGCAGTGTAATTTTGGTAATTGCCTGAATGTGAGTGTATCCCACGAGTCCATGCGTACTTTGCCTGTTGTGTTCGATGTGGATTTTTATGCGACTAAATATGCGAAAACTTAGGTCCAATTCGCCCATTGCAACTAAGCGCACTCACACCACGCGTTGCTCGCCTTCGCTATGCATCATCTCTTGCCATTTTTTCAGAATCTTCAGGGCCTGTAGGGGAGTCATATTATCAATATCGAGTTCTCTGATCTGTTTTTGTAAATTTGATTGTGGGGATGCAGAGAAAAGATCGAGTTGCGGGCGTTCTTTCTCAGCTATGATCGGCTCGGATCGACGCCGCTTGATGCGAGATATGGGGCGGTTGGCCTCGAGCTTTGCCAAAAGAGTTCTCGCCGATGCGATGACATCTAATGGGATGCCAGCGAGTTTTGCCACGTGAATGCCAAAACTTTTCTGCGCAAAGCCGGGTGCGATCTTGTGAAGGAACTGAATGTGCTCGTCTTCCTCATGAACAGATACGTGCAAGTTTTCCACTTGGCGAAAATCGCGGGCTAATTCCGTGAGCTCCCAGTAATGCGTGGCGAAATAGACGCGGGGATTTTTCCCCACCTTCGTGAGGAGGTACTCCGCAATCGACCTGGCGATGGCAATGCCGTCATAGGTGCTGGTTCCCCTTCCGATTTCGTCGAGAATGACAAGGGATTGGGAAGTGGCGTTGTGCAAGATGTTCGCGGTTTCGGCCATCTCGACCATAAAGGTCGACTGGCCGCGCGCGAGGTCATCACTCGCCCCAATGCGCGTGAAGATCTTGTCGACAATGCCCAAGTGCATCGATTCTGCGGGTACAAAACTTCCCATCTGCGCCATGATGACTAAGAGTGCAATCTGGCGAATGTAGGTCGACTTCCCCCCCATGTTGGGGCCCGTGAGTATGGTCATGCGCTTGTCAAAGTCCAAATCCGCATCATTGGGAATGAAGGTTCCCGCCGGTAAATGCCTTTCGACGACGGGGTGTCGCCCTCCCTTAATGTGGAGACTTTGCGACTCATCGACTTTTGGGCATTGAAAATTACCCCTCGAAGCGCTGTGCGCAAAGGAGGCGAGACAGTCAATTTCCGCGAGAATGGCGCCATTTTCAAAAAGCTTTGGGCAATCGCTTTTCAGGGATTGAAGCAGCCGCGTGAAGTGCTGCTCCTCGATCTGTGCAATTTTCTCGTCCGCATGGAGGATTTTGTCCTCATAGCTCTTGAGCTCCAAAGAGAGGAAGCGCTCGTTGTTGACGAGGGTCTGCCTGCGCTGAAATGTCGTGGGCATGCGCGCGCTTTGCGCTTTGCTCACATCGATGTAGTACCCAAAAGCTGGGGTATAGCCCACCTTTAAGGTCTTGATCCCCAAAGTCTCGCGCAACTCCTCTTGGTAGCGGCCAAGCCACGCTTTGCTATCGAGTAGTGCGCTGCGCAGAGTGTCGAGCTCGGGGTCGATGCCCTCGCGGAAAATTGGACCTTCACCCGCTTTGAGCGCTGGTTCGGGAACCAGGTTTTTGTCGATTTCCCGCATGCTCATCTCGAGCAGATGAAGTCTGTGTGATAGCTTGCGAAGGGCGGGGGCATCGGGAAGTGTTTGCTGAATCTGAGGTAGTTGCGCGAGGGTTTCGCGCAATGCGATGAGGTCCCTTGGACTGGCGCACTCTAAAGAGAGCTTGGTCGCCAGCCTATCGAGGTCGCGCACTGCGTCTAAGGCGCTGCGCACTGCCGCGCACTGGGGAGAATTTGCGACAAGTGCGTGCACCGATTGCTGGCGGGCTTTAATCACTTTGATGTCAGTGGAGGGTTGGGTGATCCACTTGCGCAAAAGTCTGCCCCCCATTGCGGTGAGGGTCTCATCGAGTACCTCGAGTAAAGTCGCAGGTGATGGAGCCTCATTTAAAGAGCGCAAGAGTTCCAGATGCCCAAGCGTGGTGCGATCGATGCCCAATCCGCCTTGGGCCGTGCCTACTTTTAAGGATTTTAGCTGCGCGATCGATTGGAACAGATCATCGCGCAGGTATTGCAAAAGAGCTCCAAGAGCGCAGCAGGCGCTCGTCGCGCCTTTCAAGCCAAGTCCGTCTAGACTGCGCACGCCAAAGTGCCCTTGCGTGACCTCGTGGCAATGCGCGGGGTCAAATTTCCAATCGGGAAGAATGTGGGTGCAGCCCACCCATTCGCCCCCAGAAGTTTCGCGCATCGCCTGATAGGTAGACGCAAAGCGATTGCCAAAGACCAATTCTTTTGGCCCATGGCGCGCAATGGCTGCCTGCAAGGGTTCGATGCTTTCAAATTCTTCGGCGAAGAGCTCGCCTGTGGAGATGTCTGCGAGGGCGATTGCGAAGGATTTCCCCACGCGATGCAATGCGGCGATGTAATGCGCACTTTTTGATTCTCGATCGTTTGAAATTGCCGTGCCAGGTGTCACGATGCGCACGATTTCCCGCTTGACCAGTCCTTTGGCGCGCTTGGGATCTTCCATCTGCTCTGCGATCGCGATGCGCTCGCCCATTTCGGAGAGCTTATCGAGCGTAGATGCGAGCGCGATAACCGGTACACCTGCCATGGCGTGGCCGCCTCTGGCTGTAAGGGTCAAGCCGAGCAATTGCGCCAAGCGGCGCGCATCTTCGTAAAAAGCCTCGTAAAAATCGCCCATGCGAAAGAGCAACAGCGCGCCACTAGATTGTTCCTTAC
>CAXTAX010000136.1:0-3035 GCA_964241995.1 uncultured bacterium
GAGGGGGGCAATTCAAACCACTTTGCCCTCCAGAAGTTTGCGAGCTGCATAGAAAATGCAAACGTGACATTGGATGCGGTGAAATATTGGGCCAAAAGTAGCTCTTGTTTGGAAAACATGCGCTTTTGCTTGGATAGCTCGATACAGGGCGTAAGGAGCAAAGCAATGCGGCTACCGCTGGTAGGGTTGAATAGATCTGCGGTGTTGCTCCAGGTCAAAGCGAGGGGGAAGCCCAGGAGTGCAGTGGTTTGGAAACTCTGCGCGCCTCGCGTTGCGATTTGTTCGACGCGCACTCCTTGAGACCAAGTCAGAGCTTGCCCGAATCGTTGGTCGAGGTAAAAGCCGACATTCCAAGAGGTGGCGTCGTAATCGCGCGTCGCGTCTTGATCGACACTGGTCAAAATGCGCAACTGCGCCTCGACATGCTCGCGGTGCGTTGCAAAGGGCTGCGCGTATTGCAAAGTCGTCTTGTGCCGGCGACGCGAAAACACCGAGTTGAGCGTCACGTTTTCCCCAAGTCCCCTGAGGTTGCGATGCGACCATTCCCCGATGAGCCCAACGCCTTTTTGTTGTGAGGAGATATTGACGCCAAATCCCAAACTGCGAGGTCGGGCTTCGCGAATGTCCACCTTCAAATCGACAAATTGGGGACCAGTATCCCGAATTTTTTGCGGCTTCAGACCGATTGAGACGCTGCTGAAAAGTCCGCTCGCCTCGAGTTTTTTGCGACTTTTCGCAATGAGAGAAAAATCGATTGGCTCGTGGGCTTGCAACAGCATTTTACCGAGCACAAAGTCGGGTGTGACGCGTCGAAGTCCCTCAATTTTTACTTCCCCCACAAGACAGAATGGCCCCGATGCGATTTGCACCTTGCCGTCGAGCTCACCATCCTGCTCCTCCACGACGAATTCCTGCTGGGAGATCTGCGCGAAGGGATATCCGCGGTTTTTGTAATCATCGACGATGCGCTCGAGGGCCGTGAGAATCAGAGGCGTTCTTGCAGGGCAGGGGAGCTGGGGGAGTAGGGAGTAGAGATCGGGGGATAGCGGCGCGCCGTTTACGCTAATGTCGAGGTTTTTGAGGATATACAGCGGCCCGGAGTGGATGATGACGCGCACTTCGAGTCCACTTCCCCTCGATTGTACGACGGTTTGGACCTGTCCATCTAAGTACCCCAAGTATAAAAGGGCGCTGAGCCAGCGCTCTTTTTGCGCCTGCAATTTCCGTTCATCGATTTGTCTTGGTTGATGCGGCGCCCCTTTTAAGGAGAGTCCTTCAATGTGCGAGTTAGCCGTTAGGGCCTCTAGGAGTTGTTTGTCGCGAGCACCTTCGAAAATCACCGCGCATTTGGAAGTGCCGATTTTAACGATCTTCTCCTCATTCGCCAGTAACTCGATGCCCCCTAAAAGATGCAGTGCCACAAACCAGATCGCAATGGTGCTCTTTTGAATCACGGGAAAAGATTGGGGAGGTTAACGCAAAATTGGAGTCGCAATTGAACCTCTTAGGCAATTGGCCAAATGCAGGCATTCGCGATCGGCTAAAGAGCAAACGTAATCGATAAAAGTGCGCAACCGGCAGGTGCAATTGGCATCTTTTTGCAGCTGCTCTCGAATCGCTAACGGCAGACTGTGGATGAGTGGATGACGGGGATGAACTTTCTCGGTGAGTAGCGGCGCGAACTGATCGAGAAAATCTCTCATGAGGTTGGTGCGGGCATAGCGCACGGTCTGTAAAGACGCATCGCGCGCGACCTGGGTGCCGACCATTCTTTGCAGGAAGTTCAAGGCTTTGCGCAACAGTGGACAGTATTGGTAGATGAGGTTGACCGGATCTTTGCCCTTTGCTTCTACTGGGTAATCCAACGTCATCAATCGAACGTAGAAGGCGGGGCTGTTGCGCACAGCAGTCACTTGGGAGAAAAAAGACTGCATCAAGAGCATCCGCAGCTCGCTCTTGATCTCCGAAAGCTCCTCGTAGGGGCTCATCGCCGCTATGGGAGCCAGAAAACAGGTTTCGCACCACTGGCTCAGCTGCGGCTCTGCCAGGAGAAGGGCGTGAATTTCTCGCAAGAGGTGCTCTTTGATGAGATAGCGCGCTTCCACAGCATCTTCAAAGTGGCGGCACGCTTGCGCGATGTTGTCGGCGACCTCGAGGAGCATTGCTAGAGGGTGTCTTTTCATGCCGGTATGCGTCTGCGCGATGATCCAGCGGAAAAATTCCCCCTCTTCGGGATAATACCCCCCATCAATGCATGCGCCATCTGCCTGCTGCTTACTCACCAAAAGAGCATCGAGTACTGCGGCGGTTAGCTGCAGCTTTTGCCCGTGCAAATGGGCGCTCAGACTACGAATGGTTTGAGCCTTTGGACTAAAGGTCATTTGCCCACCTGAGATGTCCAGGGCAAATTCCCGAAGAGTCGCGACACCTTCGGCCCCAAGCGGAGGCTCTCCGAATTCGTGGGCCAATCCGATTGCCGACATGACTTGGGGGGGGAATTCGAAGATGCGCGCGAGGGTCTCTCCAATTTGCGCGGTTTCGACGCAGTGCGTCAATTGCGTGCTGAAAAGAGGGGGATGGCGCTCGATCCACGTGGGGGTTTTTCCCTGCAAGCGACGAAAACCGGCCGTGTGGACGATCTGCGCGAGGTCGACATCGAATGGGCCGGTTTCGACCGGTTGGTCCAACTCTTTGCCAAATTCGGGGCGTTTCGTGCTTAAAAATGGATAGCTCTGCATGGCGCAACACTCAAATAGTCTCATTTCACTATTGTGCAATTCCCGCGAAAAATCTAGGGAAGAGTGCATTTCAAGGCGTTAGCCTTTGGAGCCTGGGGCGCCATCGGTCGGCAAAGGCTCGTTTTTCGGGAGTGAAAACCCTTTGCTGCGGTATGGTCTTTTAGGCTATCGCATCACACAGGAGTGGCAGCGGTGAGTATCGGAGTCTATTTTTGGCTATCGGGTTTGGCCCTGATCTGGTTGGAATTTTACCTGCCTGGGGGTATTTTAGGAGCGTGCGCTCTCGCCCTTCTCCTG
>CAXTAX010000137.1:0-3033 GCA_964241995.1 uncultured bacterium
CTCGAGGAGGTCAGCTATGTGCGCAAAGGGGATTGTTTTGCGATCGCACTAGATACTTTGCCCTGCTCGGGAGCTCTGTGCGTCGCAAATGGGGCCAAACTCTTTTTGTGCGAAAGTACGTATTTGGATTCTGAAAAAAGCTTGGCCCGCTCCTACAGCCACATGACCGCCCGGCAAGCTGCAAAGTTGGCACTTCAGGCGGGGGCAAAGATGCTCGTACTGACCCATTACTCTGCGCGATATCGAATTCTCGCTCCCTTTTTAGAGGAGGCGCAAGAGGTATTCTCACCAACTGTTTTAGCCGAAGACCTGAAGATCATCCCCTTTCCTCGCTGAGCATCAATCTTCCAAGTGGGATGGATCATCGCGATCAACGAACGGGTCTTTGGAATGGACGGGCATGTTGCTCGGTTCAAAAGATGTCTCTTTTTTTCTGGTGGTCATTTTACGCCAAAATGCGGCGCCGCAAGCTCGCAGCGAGAGTATGCATTTTTGCGCGATGCCTCCAGCTAGCGCGACCAATATGCCTCCTAAACAGGCGCCGATGACGGCCCAAATGGCTGTGGCAGAAGAGTACACGAAGCCAAACTGATAGGTTGACCAAGTATCCTGAGCGATCTTGGAATCCTTTGACCAAAGCCAGAAAAAGGGCCTGAGCCATTCTCTATATTGGTCTGATTCTTGAAGCTGGATGCGCATGCGCTCAAAACGCTTGAGGTTCCCCTCGAGAATACGCCCTTGATACGCAACCTCCAGATCGGGATTTTGGAGAAAGTGCCGCTGAATGTATTCCATGGGTTCTTCTTGAAGAACTTTGGCGCGCACTTCAGTTTTTGCCACTTGGTCTCGAAGTTCGCTAAAGCGCACTTTGTATTGATGCTGATAATCCTGGGTGATTTTGGGCAATTGGGCACCACCGAGTGCAAATCCCCCTACAATTAACGCATTGAGCCACGATTTTATCCTGTGCATTCGACCTCATCGAACAAGATATTGGCAAGTGGTCAACAGGGCAGAAGTGCCCAAAGTCCCCAGCTAGCCAATTTGGTTAAAAGCTTACCCCTTTTGCGTTTTTTGCGATTGTTGAGCAAGAGAATCTCGCTGAAAATTCCAACGCATCGCCCTGTGCAAATAGCCCTAGCAGATCGAGGAAGCCGAGCATGCGCGGTAAACGCTGGGAAAGTGCTCAAAATGCATAGAGAGGATGCGTTGAGGCCCGCAGGAGGGTCTATGATGCCACAAGATACTCGACGTCAATTAGTGGGAAACTGTACTCTTTTGAGCACTGCAACATGAAGTGACTTCGAAAAAGAATGCAACGCATTTGCTCCCCAGCAATCAGATACTCCTCTTAATTTGGCGCTTTGCAAACTTTATCGCCCTGCGTATGCTTCAGGCATGTTAATTTTTTAGACGGAGATCAGATGACCCAACAAACTTTCCAGGGCAACCCCCTCAAGCTCGCCATCAGCGCCCCTGAGGTTGGAACTAAAGCCCCATACTTTGCCCTCACGCGGAAAGATTTTAGCGAAGTCAGCCTCGACGATTTCGGCAAAAAGTGTAAAGTCCTCAACATTTTTCTGAGCCTTGATACAGAGGTCTGTGCGAAATCGGTCCACGAATTTCTCAAGCAGGCCGCCAATCGTCCCAACGTGGCAGTGCTCAATGTCTCCTTCGATTTGCCCACGGCATTTCAGCGTTTTTGCGCTGCTGAAGGCATTGAGGGAGAAGTGGAAATGCTCTCCTGCTTTCGCAGCCATTTTGCAGAAGACTATGGTATTTTCATCGTCGATGGCACCATGAGAGGTCTTTGCGCTCGAGCCGTATTCATATTGGACGATGAAAACCGTATTTTGTATCGGGAAATCGTCGCAGAAATCACCGAAGAGCCCAACTATTCTGCAGCGCTACAGCATTTAGGTTAACGCGGTGTGATTTAGCCAGTCATCAATTCTAAGGCCTATTTTTCGCAGTTCAATTTTATCTAGGGAGATCATGATCCCACTTCAGTGTGTCGTGCTCTGCGGCGGTATCTCCAGCGAACGCGCCGTCTCCCTCGCAAGTGGGAGAGCAGTCGCAGATGCCTTGCAGCACCAAGGCTTCAAGACATCGATTTTCGACCCGGCATTTGGCGCGCAAGGGTGGGATCCTTGGCCAGGCAAATCGGATCGAAAACTCAGCTCAATACCCAAACGTGGGTTTTCCGGCTTGTGTGAGGGCTTGATGAGTTTGACTGATCGGGAGAAGTTTTCGCCCGATCATCTGATCGTTTTTAACGCTCTACATGGCACTTGGGGCGAAGACGGGCGAGCGCAGGCTATTCTCGATACTCTTGGGCTGTCTTATACGGGCAGCGATTGTGCTGCGTGCGCCCTGGCCATGGACAAAGAGCGATCAAAACACCTCGTTGCCGCCCAAGGACTGTTAGTTGCGCCAAGTCTAACGTTGACCAAAGACCAATTCGAGCAAACGCGCTCCATGCATTCTCTTTGGAACCAAATACGTCAACTCGATGCAGGAGGTGTACCCGAAGAATCTTGGATAGTGAAACCAAATGACCAAGGCTCTGCCATTGCCCTGCAAATCGTCCACTTTGGTGACCAAAATGGACTGTGCGCTGCACTCGATCGCGTCTTTGCTACCTCGCAATGCGCACTCATCGAGCGCTATATTGCGGGGCGTGAAATCACCGTGGGCATTCTGGGCCACCAACCCCTGCCCCCCGTGGAAATTTTCTTCGAAGGTCAATTTTATGATTACGATGCGAAGTACCACTCACAACAAACGCGCTACCATTGCCCAGCTCACCTGCCCAAAAACGGCGAGGCAGAGCTCAAACAACTAGCGCTTTGCGCGCATCGAACTTTAGGCGCGCGCGATTACAGTCGCATCGATTTTCGCCTAAGTGCATCAGGGCAACCCTACTTCCTCGAGCTCAACACGCTTCCTGGCATGACCGCTACGAGCCTTTTGCCCAAAGCTGCTTTGGAGCATGCATTGCCTTTTCCGCAACTTTGCGAGTCGATACTCAAC
>CAXTAX010000138.1:0-554 GCA_964241995.1 uncultured bacterium
AAACTTGATTACTTACTGGGAATTTGCCGAAGAAGCGGTGACAAAAGATTGGGAAAACATAAAGCTCATTACCGATCTAGAGTGTCTTGCATCACCAAAGTATAGAGAGTTAGCATTGAACCTTATTCATCAAAATTGGCGTGCAATATCTGGGATATCTAGCAAATCTCCTCATTATCAAGAGTGCTTGGACTTAGCCTTAGAGCGAGCTTAAGAGGCAGTTTTAATAGAGGAAGCATCAAAGAAGAAGTTTTAATTTTTGCCTCAAAACCCAGTCGGTTTTTCCAGCATAAGAGCAAGTATATAGTTTATCGTCTAAGAGAAACGAGATGCTTTAAATGTCATCCTAAACACTACGCAATTGGATCGCCGATTGAGATGTGAACACGAAGCGTTTCCTCAGACTTTTGAGGACTTCGAAAGAACTTTATCAGGGCAGTCTCAGCTGCGCACTTGCCTAGCAAATGTAACGCCATCAGGTGCTAGTTGAGAACCCCACACTTGCTCTACACTATCGGCGTTTGAACCTCACAACGTTTCCTTGGAACGTCCAT
>CAXTAX010000138.1:564-2998 GCA_964241995.1 uncultured bacterium
ACTTGATGCAGTTCATCGGTAGGGCTTGCTGGTTGAGAACCCCACACATGATCTACACTAGGAAGCGTTTGAACCTCACAACGTTTCCCTGGAACGTCCATGAATGCATCGGAAGCCCCTCGAAAAGAGTCCCCTCAGACGTTCCAGATTGCCACACTTGGTTGTCGTACAAACCAGTACGAATCGCAGGCCTTCGCCGATCAGCTGCTCGCTTTGGGATACGAAGAAGCGCAAGGCGCTAGCTCTGCGAATCTTTGCATCATCAACACTTGTACGGTGACCCAAAGCGCCGATGCGCACAGTCGACGGCAAATTCGTCATTTGGCACGTAAACATCCCCAGGCTCGCTTCATCGTCACGGGCTGTTTGGCAGAGCGCGATCCCAAGCAGCTTAAAGCGGTGTTGCCCGATGTGGAAATCGTCTCCAATCGCCATAAGCATTGCTTGATTCAAGCGGCTCTTCCCGATCGCGAGGTACCCGAGTTTTCCATTTCGCAGTTCGATGCGCATACCCGCGCGTTTGTCAAAATTCAAGATGGATGCAATTCCTTTTGCTCCTATTGCATCATTCCCTATGTGCGGGGGCGCTCGCGTTCGCGAAATAAGGAAGAAATTCTCCGTGAAGTACAAACGCTCATCTCCAATGGGTATCGCGAGGTCGTCTTGACGGGGATCAACATCGGCGATTTCGATGGAGGCGAGGGACAGGGATCAAGGCTTGCTGATCTTGTACGCAGCGTAGATGCACTTCCAGGCCTTGATCGCCTACGCATCTCCTCGATTGATCCTGACGAGGTCGATGAGGACCTCATCGATGCTATACTCAAAGGGAAGACGACTTGCCCCTCGATGCACATCGTGTTGCAATCGGGCTCCAACGTCACCCTTAAACGCATGAATCGCAAATATACGCGGCAGATTTTCCTCGATACTTGCGCCAAGTTGAAAGAGGCTCGTAAGGATTTTTCCTTTACAACGGATGTCATTGTGGGGTTTCCCGGTGAAACGGAAACCGATTTTCAAGAGACTCTCGATGTGATTCAGCGCGCACAATTTGCCAAAGTCCACGTCTTTCCCTATAGCCGCCGGCCGGGAACTAAAGCCTTTCGCTTTGCCGATCAAGTCACAGATCACGTCATGCAAGAGCGCAAGACGCGCCTTTTACATGCCTGCGAACAGGTCGCCTATGCGTTGCGCGCACCGCTGGTCGATCAAGTAGTGACCGTACTGACAGAAGATCGCTTCAGTGGGAATGAGGAGTACATCATGGGGCATACTGAAACCTTTATCCCAGTCCTCATCAAGTCCCATGCGCTTTCGTCCAATCGCTTGATGCGCGTGCAAATTTACGAAAACACCCCGCAGGGCCTTATTGGGGTATGTCTTGGCGAAATACACTCCAAAATGCAGGCCAATGGGAAAGATTAAAGCGCGCGCTGCGCAGCGCACTTTTTCCGCTGATTTGGGGCAACTGCTCTGGTTGCCCGGTTCATTTTTGGCTTTTCGCCTCTTTCCTGGACTGTGGGAAATTCTAGATGTTAGAGGGCCGAGCTATCAGAGGTTGGGAAGCTGCGCATTGACGGAATTTCCCACCGGGGTGTTTTTAGCTGCAACCGATTGGATTACAGGGGAGATCTCCATTCGCCTACAAAGCAAGGAGAGGCTGCAAATTTGGCATTTGCGCGCTGCTGAGCAAACTGGATTTACTGCCACATTGCGCCGATCAAACGATTCAGCTCGCATGGCGTTGGAGTTTGGGAATTTGCGCCAAGCCATTGCAGTAGACCGCCAAGAGCAGCTGCGCTTTACCTTGAGTGCATGCGGGAGCGTGCGGTGTGAAGTGGGCTCAAGTGTTGAGACGTCACCTTCAAAAACGCCTACCCAGATCCTTTTCGGCTGCCATAAAGCATCGGAATGGGGTCGCATGAATGACAGGTCCGATTTGACGCAGATTGGACCGATTCTCCAATTGGCCGGTCAATGGGTGGATCGCGCCTTTTCCCCCTTGGAAGAAGAGCTTGAGCTTGAGGCGCAAAGTGCGCTGCAACTCGCCGGTTTGAATCAATCGGATAACTCCTTGCCCCCAGCTTTCACGCGCGTTTGGCGCGCGCATTTTGGAAAGTGGGCTCTACCTCGCTGGGATGATGAGGATCACCAAGGGCACACACCTGTTTGGAAAGCCCCGATTTCCCCACTGTATCTTTACTCCGTTTTAGGGCGCTGGCTTGCGGCGAGACTTTGGAAGGATGAGAAGACCCGGCTTTGTCTTTTGCCAGCTCCTCCTGCTATTTGCCACGCGGGTAGAGTGCTCGGAGCGTGCGCTCTTTTTGGCACCTTTGATTTGTATTGGTCGAAAAAAAAACTCGCGCAGATTTTTCTGCGCTGTTGCCACTCGGGAAGATATTGTCTGAAGTTCCCCCAGGGCGCGCATCAA
>CAXTAX010000139.1:0-2979 GCA_964241995.1 uncultured bacterium
GCGTTACGGGAGATGACCATGCGAGATCCTTCCCCCCCTTCCAACACAGATTTGCCCTTGCGCGAGGCGAGTGCACCAGTGGGTTTGCCGTTACTAGCGCGCGCGGCATTTGCCGGATTTCCCTCTCCCGCAGAGGACTTTGTCGAAAAGCGCATCGACCTCAATGAGTATTTAGTGCGCCACAAAGAGGCGACATTTTTTCTGCGCGTGCAGGGTGACTGTATGGTGGGGCTCGGCATTTGCGATGGCGATCTCCTCATCGTGGATCGATCGCTCTTGGCCAAACACGGCGATGTCGTCGTGGCCGTCGTCGATGGAGAGCTTACAGTCAAACAGCTCTTGCGTGGCGATGGACAGTGCATCTTGCGCGCGGCCAATCCCCGCTCGCCCGATGTCGCGATTTCGCCTCAGCGAGAACTGGTCCTATGGGGCGTAGTCTGCTGGAGCATTCACCGCGTATGAATCCCTCGACTGCTAGCATTGCGCTCATCGACTGCAATAACTTCTACGTGAGTTGTGAACGGGTCTTCAACCCCGCGCTTGAAAAACGCGCGGTCGTCGTTCTTTCCAACAACGACGGCTGCGTCGTGGCGCTCTCGCCAGAGGTGAAAGCGCTTGGGGTAAAAATCGGGACTCCTTGGTTTACGCTCAACGCCCTCGCCCAGCAGCACAATATTCTCGCCCTATCGAGTAATTTTGCCCTCTACGCCGACATGTCCAATCGCGTCATGCGCATCTTGGCGGGGTTTAGTCCCCTACAAGAGGTCTACTCGATCGATGAATGCTTTGTCGACTTGACCGGCTTTGAGCGATGGAATCTCACCGATTACGGGCAATCGATGCGCAAAGCCCTGCGCCAGCTCGTCGGCTTGCCAGTCTGCGTAGGCATTAGCTCCACAAAAACGCTGGCCAAGCTCGCCAATTGGTGCGCGAAAAAACGACCGGCATTCAAAGGGGTGTGTAACTTGGGGGAATTGCCAAATGATGCGCTCGATGCGCTGCTGGCGACCATCCCCATCGGGGAAATCTGGGGAATCGGGCGCAGACTTGCGCAGCGCTTGATACAAAACGGCGTCTACACCGTCCTTGATTGCAAGCGCGCATCCATGAGCTGGATCAAGCGTGAATTCGGCGTCGTCGTCGAGCGCATTTGCTTGGAACTCAACGGCTATCCCTGCTTAGAGCTACAGGAAATAGCCAAGGACAAAAAGCAGATCATGACCTCGCGCTCCTTCGGCCGCCCTATCTCTTCGCTCGAAGAGCTAGCGCAACCAGTCACTGCATATGCCACGCGAGCCGGAGAGAAGCTGCGGCGGCAAGGTCTGCTGGCAGGCTCACTCTTCGTCTTCATTCGCACCAATCCCTTTCAAAAAGACGCGCTCCCCTACAGCTGCGCTGCGCATTTTAGCCTGCGCCATTCCACCGATGACACTCGGGAATTAGTGCGATGCGCCCTTGCTGGACTCGAGCAGATCTACCGACCCCATCTCATCTATCGCAAAGCTGGCGTCGGCCTATTCAATCTGTCAGCGGGTACGCATCAACAAGAAGGACTCTTCGAGGATCCCGAGCGCACGCGCCGCGCGCGGGCTTTGATGAAAACCCTCGATCTCGTCAACGGGCGCCTCGGGCGCGGCACTCTCAAATTACTGGGGGAAGGGCTCGAGCAGCCTTGGAAGGTGCGCGCTGAGAGCAAAACGCCTCGCTACACCACGTGCGCGAGTGAATTGCCCTTAGTCTACGCGCGCTAAGATTCCGCAAGGTGCGCAACAGGTGGTGCGCACCTTACTGGGCGTTGGGAAGATGTCCGGGTGAGGGCAAAGCGGGGGCATCGACAATTTTTTTAATTCCAAGAAACCTCAAAAGAGAGGCCAACTCACTTCCAACAAAATTCATAGCTTGCTCGTTCTTGCGAACTGCGCACATCGCAATCTCAATATTATTGCGGTGCTCAGAAGGAATGTGCAGAAATACCCTCCAATCAACATTTATAGCCGCCTTGATAAAATCGGGATTGCGAGATAAGCTTTCATCTGCCAAAACCACATTTAAGGGGTTTTCCTCAATTTTCCGAAACATAGCTATATCCCTGTAAGTTGATTCACCGGCAATAAATCTCCAATTACATCTTATTAATTCACGACAGATCTCTATATTACCATTTGTGTCACGCAGTGTATTGCGAAATGGGCCTTCGAGAAGCATCGGGTAAAACATTGAGGACGTCTTGGCCTTTATCGTTGCGAATTTCAAATTTGCTCTGCTAATCGACCCCATTTCAGTCAAAAAACGAATGTCATGTTTTAGAGATATATCTGCATTTCTAAGAGCCTCACAACCCAGCCCTGCTTTTTTAGCAATTAACTTGATCAATTCTCGATCCGTTCGAACGCCCAGAGAAATCGTCTTTAAATCGCATTTTGTTCGACTGGTTATTGATTCTAGCAATTCAATAAATTTATTATCTTCGCTAAAAATCTTCCTGAAATTAGATGGGATTCTCAATTTAATCAATACTGTAAGAAAAGCCGTAATTTTTTGATTTTGCCAAGGACCATCCTTACTAGCGTTTAAAAATTCTCCCCGAGTAAGTTCCCAACAGTCAGCGATTTGCACAGTCCAATCATCACGGGCAAGTAAATCGCACTTTTTAAGGCTTTGGATGTTACTAAGAGTAGGTGACAAAAAAACCACTCTTTTTATTTTTGGATATTTGCTACCAAAATTTTGTGTAATTTCTTGATGTGGAGGAATACTAATTGATCGAGATGCAGACGTTTTAATTGCCCAAAAAACTTTATTGGCTGCTGCTAGGCAGTTTCCAGAATTCGATAAACCACCACTTGAATTAGTAAAATGGTGCACTTTAACTTCAGTATAAATGCGTTGCAATATCTCAAAAGGCAAATTATTTATAGAAGTCGTCCTCATGAATGGTTGCGCATTTGCAAAAATTGACGTAGTTTGAACATTCATTTT
>CAXTAX010000140.1:0-2973 GCA_964241995.1 uncultured bacterium
GCAAGTTCGGAGCCCAATCGAGAAAAGCGGCAGAATCTCATGGAGCAAGCAGAAGCTTTGATCATTGATGAGATGCCAATTATTCCGGTGTTCGAACAGATTAGCAACTTAATCACAAACCCGAAACTACGGTGCGTTCGCCAAACGGTTTTGGGTCCACTCGACATTCGAGACGCGTACTTCGAGAACTGAGTTCATGGCAACTGCCTAGTTCATGTGATGCTAGCGTCCACTGCTTCGGAGGCAGTGGACGCGCTCAGATCGCGCCATTTTCCTTGTGAGCTTTGAGCAAGGCACTTGCTACACATTAAAAATAATTCAAATAATTCTTCATCCTAAAAAGGGGTCCATACAGCATTTCAATCATGGTTGGGTTCCTAATAAAAAAAATATTGAGCTACTTCGTAACTCTATTTCTCATTGTGACTGTCACTTTTGCATTGATGAAGATCATTCCAGGTGACCCCTTTTCACAAGATAAGGTATTGCCTCCAGAAATTCTGAAGGCGATGATGGACCATTACGGTCTCAATGATCCTTACTACGTCCAGTATTTGCGCTATCTCAATTCAGTGGTGCACTGCGATTTTGGTCCATCGTTGACCTACTCGGGCCAAAGCGTCAATTCCATCATCGCTGAGGGCTTTCCCATTTCAGCTATATTGGGGTTGCAAGCGCTGATTCTTGCAACACTTTCGGGTATTGCCCTTGGATCATTTGCCGCGATGCGAGCGGGTAGGTGGCAAGACCGTTTGGCGATGATCTGGGGAGTCATCGGGCTCTCCATGCCGAGTTTCCTCATTGCTACAGGGCTTCAATACATTTTTGCGATTAAGCTTGGGTGGCTTCCCATTGCGCGGTGGGAAACTCCGTGGCATTCGGTTTTGCCCGCGATTTCCCTGGCGCTACTTCCAGCGGCTTTTATAGCTCGCTTGACGCGGTCGAGCCTCTTGGAGGTTTTGCATCAAGACTACATCAAAGTCGCTAGGGCTAAGGGCTTAAGTGCAAGGGCCATTCTTTTTCGACACGCCTTGAAAAATGCCCTCTTGCCGATCATTTCCTATCTAGGTCCGATGGGCGCCAACGTCCTAACGGGCACCTTTGTCCTAGAGAGGGTATTTAGCATACCCGGATTGGGGCAATGGTTGATTGGATCGATTAACAATCGCGATTATCCAGTGATTATGGGAATCACAGTTTTTTACAGTAGTGTATTGCTGACGGCTGTATTGCTCGTCGACGTCGCTTATGTGATGTTAGACCCCAGGCTGCGAACAAACATCTACAAAAAGTGACTAGTATGCGACAGACAAGACTCGATCCCAGCCTCTTCCTACCACTCAAAGCCAATAGGGCGGCAGCAAGCTTAAATTTGCAGCAAAGCAGGTCTTTTTGGCGAGATGCTTGGCTCGTGTTTCAGCGCAATCGACTGGCATTTGGAGCCATCTGGTTGATTTTTATCCTGCTAGCGGGAGCGCTCACTGCTCCGTTTTTTAGTGGCTATACCTACTTTGAAACGCACTTGGAGCAAAAAAATCTCCCCCCATGTCGCGCATTTTGGTTTGGTACCGACGATCTTGGGCGCGATATGTTTACCCGAATCTGGTTTGGAGCGCGCATTTCCCTTCTCATCGGAGTGTGCGCTGCGAGCCTTGATCTCTTCATCGGGGTGTTGTGGGGATCAGTGGCGGCCTATTTTGGCGGTAAAGTGGACGAGGTGCTGATGCGCATTAGCGACGTCCTCTATGCCGTGCCCTATTTACTCAAGGTGATCATGGTCATGGTCATCATTGGCTCGGGGATTAAGAGCATCATTTTAGCGATGTCTCTTTCGGGTTGGATCAATATGGCGCGCATCGTCCGCGGACAAATTCTGCAATTGAAAAATTTAGAGTACGTCTTAGCTGCCAAGGCCCTTGGAGCTTCGAGTTGGCGCATCATGACACGTCATTTGCTACCCAACATCGCGGGAGCGATCATCATTACCATGACGTTGACGATACCGACAGCCATCTTTGTCGAGGCGTTTTTGAGCTTTTTGGGTCTTGGCGTTCAAGCGCCAGCTGCTAGTTGGGGAAGCATGGCCAATGACGGTTTATCCGCCTTGCGCTATTACCCTTGGCGTCTTTTTTTTCCAGCGGGCTTTATCTGCGCAACGATGCTGGGCTTTAATTTAATCGGGGATGGATTGCGGGATGCCCTCGATCCAAAAATGCGCTAACCAATCAAGTGTCATGAAGCAAGATCCACTGTTAAAAATCGAAAACTTACAAGTGAGCTTTACGCGCGATCAAGAGTGCGTACAAGCTGTTCGAGGTGTCTCCTTTTCGGTGCGCCCCAAAGAAGTCTTGGCCATTGTCGGAGAGTCGGGATGTGGAAAGAGCGTAACGGCTCAGGCGCTTATGCGCCTTCTTCCCGATGGACCTGGAACGAATATCAACGGTCGCGTGCTCTTTGAAAACACCGATTTGCTTAGGCTCGCTGAACGTCGCATGCAGGGCTTGCGAGGCCGCCATATCGGGATGATTTTTCAAGACCCCATGACTTCTCTGAATCCCATCATGCGCATCGGCGATCAAATCGAGGAAGTCTTGGCCATTCATCTGAACCCTCCTCGCGAGAAAAGGCGGCACATGGCGATCGAACTGCTTCGTCGAGTCGGAATTTTTGACCCAGAGAGGCGTGCTCGCCAGTTTCCTCACGAGTTTAGTGGAGGAATGCGTCAGCGCGTGGTCATCGCAATTGGCATCGCGTGCGGTCCTAAGCTTTTAATCGCCGACGAGCCAACCACCGCTTTGGACGTAACTGTGCAGGCTCAAATTCTGGAGCTCTTTCGCAGCCTGCTAAAAGATTCGGAAATGAGCCTTGTCATCATCACCCACGACTGGGGAGTCGTCGCTGCCGTTGCGCAAACTGTCATCGTCATGTATGCGGGGCAGGTCGTGGAGGAGGCGCCAACGGCCAGGCTGCTGG
>CAXTAX010000141.1:0-2905 GCA_964241995.1 uncultured bacterium
GTATTGCGGGAGTGCATGTTCGCTACGAGTTTAATGGTGGCTACCGCGCTTTTTGGCAAAAATCTCTTTGCGCATTTGGGTATCGAGATTCCCGCTTTAGAGACTGCGGGGGGGTGTATCCTCTTTTTGCTCGCCCTATCCAACCTTTTCCCCTCAACGCCATTCGCCAACGCGGATCACACCCAACAGACCGTAAGTCCCTTTCTCATCCCTTTAGCTATTCCCATGATGGCGGGTCCCGGCATGCTCACAAATACTCTCGTTGCGGCTGATATGAGTTCCCCCCTGCAGGTGTGCGGAGCTATTTGCATCGTCTCGATCAGCGGTTTAGCTATTTGGCTGTCAGCTGCGGCAATTGAAAGGCGCATTGGCAGAAATGGAATTTTGGTGATTGATCGCTTTGTGGGCCTTTTACTCATTATGATCGCGGTCAATATGGTCCTAGCCGGAATTCAAAAGCAGTTTTTCCACTGACGGGACTAGGGGTTGCACACCTCATTTCGTCAAAAAACAGCGAATATAAGACTATACGCGATGTCTATTCCTTGAAAAAGTTGACGGTGCAGGTCTGCCGCCATGTCGCTTTCTGGAATTGGGTGCGAATAGCGATGATTTCTATTAACGATTTTTCGTAGTAAATTCAAGTCGATGAACAATTTGCCGTTTAATTCACGCTTGTATAGATTAGCGCGTTAAATAGGAGAAGCGATTATGAGTCCTCATCACTCGGTTTTAAGCCGCGCATTTCGTGGCGTCCAAAATAAGTATAACCACTTAGCGAGCGAAATCAATGCAGCTACAAACAATTTCGGCAATGGGCCCACGGAAGGAGATACCTTGCGTAGCGCGGTCGCCGTTGTTGCCTCGGTCGCATTGCTTACTTTTCAGCGCGCAAAACTATGGAATATCGGCTATGGAGTGGCTCTTGCGCTGATCGGCAAATACTCCACCGACATCAAATTCGACTATCGAGTGAAGTTCTCTCATTGGAACTCTTCCACTGCGCAACGAGCAGCTATTGCACTGATTCTGAGCAGTTGTTTACCCGTGCCGTTCAATCAAGTTGGGGTGAGCTACGTGATGGGTTGGGCATTGGCGAATGTTGTAGAATTTGTCGATTACCACTTCAGCCGAAGCGATCGCGGCGACGCTCCTGCGCATTGAGGATCTCTTTAGCGTAGCAATTGTCGGTGTGCACCTCCACTTTTAGACGAGTGTGGCACAAATGTGCACCGGCTCGGCAAAAGGTCAATTTTCTATCAGCCCATAGAATGCGCGCTTCTCCAGTGGGCGATGTCGATAAGCGAGGGTGATGAGGGGAAATCTTGCACACCTTCTAGCAGCGGTACCTCACACTTCGCAAAGCGCTTTCTTTGCGACTTGGGAAATTGCTTCAAATGCGTGATTTCATAAAGTTTAGCAGACAGTTGCGCGAAATAGGCGCACTGCGTGGCTTCATGCGCTTGAAATTCCTTGAGGCAATTGCTGAGAAACTCCAACGAGATAACGGGAAAGCGCACCATTTTCTGCCAAAAGCTTCGCCCATTTTGCCTGCCGCGCTCATCGCAAACAAATTGTTGGGTGAACTCCCCGATCGCCACCAATGCAGGCGCGCTGATCAGAATCTCTTCACAACACTCCGCGCTCATCGATTGCTTGCGGGAAGCAGAGCACAAATAACAGACTTTCGCCAGAAAGTGATAAAGATGCGTCTCGCATAATTTGAGCGCGATGTAGTCCCTTTCGATCTCTAATCCCCCCAATAAGCGCGCTGTTTCAGGACTGCGGCCAAAGTTTTCAGAGATCTCCTCAATTTCTTTAAGAAGCTTATCGCAGCGCACTTCGCGCTCGCTGACGCTTGCGCGCGCGCCGTCGGCAAAGTGACCCCAAAAAGAATGGGGAGATAGGGGGAATTCCTTTGCAATTTTAGCCAACTTTTCGTCGAGTTGTAGATGTATGCCCAAGGCGTTTGGGCGTTGCACGTCAAGAACGCGAAGGATGTCCTGTTTATGCTCTAGCCATCGATCGACGAGTGCGTTGAGAGGGGTGATCAGCTCCTGATCGGGATCCATTTGCCCTGCAGTTTGGCGCATTAGCCCCAGACATTTAGCGAGAAGCGTCGTGATTTCCGCCATGATAAAAGCCTCTTCAACTACAGAGCACCGCTTTTTGTGCAGGCTTTTCGCCCATGCTTTGAGATCGGATAAATCGGCTTGTGAGATTTCGGTTTGCGTAGGGATGAAATTTTTCTTTTTGCAGTAGCGAACCCCGACAACTTCGAGCGAACGCTCGCTATACCGCATCAGTTCAGGTAGGTAAGAACCCTCGTCAAGAGCGATCCCCTTCGCGGCGCGTTCATGGTTTTCACAGAGGATGCGCATGAGTTCAAAGCAAAAAGTGCCCGTTGAGCCCTGGAAAATTTCCCCCCGATAATGCCTTGTAAATAGCGCGCTGAAACTCTTAAAAGGTGGCGGTACTAACTGGCCATAAGTGATCAACCCCGCCACATCTTCCATAAGTTCGTCGAAGTCGGGCCTGTCGGGATAATTCTGGGATAGGCATCCCTCTAAGTGGGCGGCCTGCAGCGCACCACTTTTGTGCAAATGCACAATGGTCGCAGTAAAGAGTTGATAACACCTTTTTTCCTGGGGGCTTAGCCCAGCAAAGCCCTGGGAATTCAAGACTCTGACTAAATGACCTGCTTCAGCGAGGGTTCCGGGGCTCATCTTGGTTTGTGTGACGAGACGATTTAGGTGCGCAAAAATGCCGGTAAAGATCTTGGGTTGAGTAGGGGGCACGGAGGCAAAAGATTGGGCGAGACTTCCCAGCAAGCTACCGGAATTGCAAGAACTTGAAAGGGGGAACACGAACGCTAACCTGACTTCTCCATAGCAAAGTGTGGGTC
>CAXTAX010000142.1:0-440 GCA_964241995.1 uncultured bacterium
ATGTAACTGGTTCTTGAGTAGACCTTTCTATCCCAGTAAGGGGCAGAGCCGACATACAGGGCAAGAGGATCAACAGGTGCGCGGTGAGCGCTAAAAAAGAAAATGGCCGCATTGTTACAAACTTTTTTGATGGATGAGTAATTATTGACCTGCAACGACTTCATCGCTTGGAAAATCGGAGAACCAAAGGAGCAAATGGTGTGCGTTCTTGCCTTTTGCTGCACATAAACAAGCGCGCAAAAGGACTGCGTAAATACAGATCATCTTATATGATTTTGCAGGTGAACGCAAAGGGCAACAACCGATGGAAAATTGGGTATCGTCAATGGTCCTCTTGGATTTACCAAGACTTCCAAGTGACCTTGGCAATCAACTCGAAAGGCAAACTTGGATTTTTTCGCTCTTCACCCTGTTTTGCGCAAAACGGCTGCGAACAATCC
>CAXTAX010000142.1:450-2904 GCA_964241995.1 uncultured bacterium
TCCATCGGGTCCATTTTCGGTGATTAGGGATTGAAAGGGGGAGTCGATCAATTGCACTGGGTAGCGCTCAATAAAGTATTCGATTTGACTTTGGTTTTCCTCGCGAAAGAGGCTACACGTGGCGTAGCAAATCATACCACCCGGTTTGACATAGCGCAGTGCATCTTCGAAAATCGCTCTTTGCAACTCCACGCATCGCTCGACAAGTGCTACATCGATCTTTTCCTTCGCATCTGGACTGCGGCGCAGAGTACCGCTTCCCGAGCATGGAACGTCGACCAGGACCCAATCGCCTCGATGCGCCAACGTTTTCCAAGCGGAATGATCACGGAGAAGGCATTGTCCATTTTGCACTCCCGCCCTGCGCAAGCGCAGCTTGGCTTCTTGCAGAGCGCGCGGGCGTATGTCGCCCAGAAAGATCTGCCCTTTATGCTGAAGTTTGGGCGCAATGGCCAAGGTCTTGCCGCCAGATCCAGCGCAGAAATCGATGAGCCAGTCGCCAGGACGGGCCAGCACTTGATCGGCGACAAGCTGGCTGCCCTCATCTTGCATTTCAAACCAACCGAGTCGAAAGAGGTCGAGGGAAAAGAGCGCTTCGCGACGCTGCAAAATGACGCCGGCATCGCAAAATGCAGAAGGGCGCGCGGCGAACTCCTTGGGCAGAAGTCGGAGAAAATGCTCCCGACTTCCCTTTAAGAGATTGACGCGCAAAGAGATGGGCGCCTGCGCATTGATCAAGCGGCATTGCTCAGCGAGAATAGGCGCGTCGAAGTTGCGCTTTAGGAGATCGAATAAAGGTTTAGGTAGGCTCTCTTGGAGGGCCAAATCTTTACAACAGGGCGCTTGCAGCTCAGCGAGAGAGTGTGACTCTAGGGCGTGTAAACGCTGGGCCCAACTCGGGGAAGTGCGAGACGATCGATCGAGCAGGCGCTTGTAGCGCACCAGGGTATAAGCGGTTTGAGCGATCATCGCGCGATCCTTTGAGCCCAGGGCGTGATGATGGTAGAAATAATTACCCACATATCGATCTAAGGGCCCCTTTGCGGGTTCGAACCCGTCGAGAAGCTGAAGCAGGTGAAAATGGCGAAAAGATGGGGATTTTCCCTCTACTTTAAAACGGGCATGAGTGGAACGGTCAGCAAACAAGGTTTGCGATGGATTCTTCTGGGGCTCTCTTTTTCGATGATCAGCTTGGGACATCCCGCTTACGGTGCGGCTTTTGCCCCTGTGAGCGCTGTAGCTGGCTACGCGATCTTTTGGTGGGCGCTGCAGGGTCTGAAAGCGCCGATCTTTCGGCTGAGTGCCACGTGGTTTGCGCTCGTGAATCTGTTCTGGCTTCGCTGGATGGGAGCCTGCATCAGCATGGCCCCGCTCGCGATCGTTGCAGCGGTAGTGATCGCCTCGATTTTTGGCGTGCAATTTGGAATCTTTTCGAGCTTGGTGAGCGCTCAGCTTCGCAAACGCGGGGGCTTGAGGGTTGAAGTGATCGGAGGGTTGGCGGCTTTGTGGGCGCTGGGGGAAATGAGCCGTATCTTTCTTTGGACGGGATTTCCACTCAACAGCGGGGGGCTTTGCCTCCTCGCTACGCGGTCCTCGCGAATGGCGGCGGGATTTGCGGGTATCCATGGACTTTCGTTTTGGGTGATGGCTACAAACTTAACGCTCTTGCAGCTTTTTTGCACGCGCGGAAATCGCGTTCCTTGGGCGCTAGCTGTGGGAATGCTCGCCCTATTCCCCCACTTGAGTCCACACCTGCTACCCGGGCCAAGCGAGGCAGGAGAGGTATGGCGCATCGGCATTGGGGGAACGGGCTGGGCACCCCAAGTTCCTCCGGAAAAAAGTGCATTGCCCTGGAACCTTTTGCAGGAATATCGCGCTGAAAGGCGTCTTGACTTGCTCGTTCTTCCAGAGGGCTTTAGCCCATATTCTGCCCATAGGGGTCATTGGGAGCGCGATTTGCAGGGGACAAGACGCTTCACCACCTCGTTCGAAAAAGCCCAAGAAGCTGCGCGTAGACTTGGTTGCCCCATTGTGTTGGGGATGGCGGAAGAGGAATTTGATGGCTCTAGGCAATGCGCTTTTTGCTTTAGTGAAGAGGGAGATCTCGCACCTCAACGCTATGCTAAACGCATCCTCATTCCCTTTGGGGAATTTCAGCCCACGTTTGGCCCCGTACGTTGGCAAAGAACACTTGCCGCTTGGGCTGAGTCCCAGGGACTTTCCTCATTTCTTCCAGGTTCCCAGGCGGGAGTTTTTTCCTTGAGGAAACAAGCTGTCTGTCCGTTGATCTGTTGTGAAGAGGCGTTTTCCCATATTGCCGAAGATGGAATGCGACGAGGCGCGCAGCTGTTCGTCGGGCTGTCTAACGACGGCTGGTATCCCAACTCGAGTTTAGCCAAGCACCATTTTTGGGAGGCGATGAGCCGAAGTGTGGAGTGGGGCATTCCCATGGTG
>CAXTAX010000143.1:0-2899 GCA_964241995.1 uncultured bacterium
GCACGTGATCGACTCGCACGTGCTCTGGGAGATACCCCACCTTTTTGGCCGCTGCGAAGAGCAGGCGGAAATGCAGCGATTGCCCCGAGTCGGTCACATAGACGATGCGATGCACTCGATCGCGCTCCACGCGATAGCGCAGAGCTGCCAAGTCGGTTGCATCGTAGGAAAAGCCCCCATCCGATTTTTGCACCATCAGAGGCACGTCGAAGCCCTCGAGAAACAGGCATTTGGCGCCGCCCGAGATCTCGATTTGGCCGCGCTCTTGAAGATCGCGCGCCATGGGCTCGAGCTCGGCGTTGTAATACGATTCGCCTCGATCTGTGAGCTCGACGGCGAGGAGGGCGTAGATCTCCCCAAAGGCCTTCTTCGAAATCTCCACGAGCTGCTGCCAAACCCGCAGGGATGCACTCTCTCCACCTTGCAGGGCGCGCACCTCTTGTTGCGCGCTCGCCTTGAAGGCCGCATCTTTGTCGAAGAGCTCTTTGGACTCGCGATAAAATACCATAAGAGCCGTAAGGTCGGGGTCGACGCTCGGCGGGTTGCGTTTCAGGTAGGCGATCAACATACCAAATTGCGTGCCCCAATCGCCCAGATGGTTGATGCGCAAAACCTCGGCGCCCAAATAGGAGAAGATGCGCGCCAAACAATCGCCGATGATGGTCGAACGCAGGTGCCCAACGTGCATCTCCTTGGCGATGTTGGGGCTTGAGAAATCGACGAGGATGCGCTGTCCTTGCAGGGGCGCTGTTTGGGAAAGATCCCACTCGTCACGCAGTAAAAAGCGCGCGAGATACTCAGGACAGATCCAGAGATTGCAAAATCCGGGGCCAGCGATTTCGATGCGCGCGATGAGACCCGCCTCGCAGCGCAGCAACTCTGTTTTGAGGACTTCTGCGATGGCGCGGGGGGCAAGACCGAGCTTTTTTGCCCATTTCATCGGGCTGTTGCACTGGTAATGGGCATGCGCGCTGGCAGCGATTTCGAGATGCTCATCGAGAGGTTCGCTCGGAAAGCGCGCGGCGAGGGCGCGGGAAAAGGCCTCGCGCAAGTGCTGGAGTAGGGTCGCGTGCAAGGTGAATGGACCTCGTCCTTGGCCATCGCTCCTGCAACCGGGTGGAGCTCGACCGAGAGCGGGGCGGTGCGGTTTGCAGCGCGGCGAGGCGGCGGAGGGGCGAAGGTTTGCCAAGGGGATTGTAAAATTTTTTTGAAGCTACTAAATTTAACTAAATTTGGAAAAAAACCCCACTTTTTTTGCACTTCACTTGTCTGTTGGCCAGTGAATGCACTAGCATAACTTGCGCAATGATGCTCGAGAGCTTTTGGCTCCACATCTTTCACTTCGCAATTGACGATCCACTGACCAGCGAAATAAGGCCCGATGTCCCCACTAGTCCTCAGCAATCTCGAAAAAAAAGAGTTGGAGAGCTTTTTAAAGAAAAACAGGCGCGCCGATCTGGTAGCGACGTATCTGCGTTACTTAGAGCTGCACGAGAACGTCAGTCCCGTGTTGCACGCGGGATCCAAGACCATTTACATGGGTGCTGAAGAGGCGATCAAAGCTTTGGAAAGTGCGGACAAGTTGACGCGTGAAACCGAGATCAAAATCTCCTACGATCAGGGCGCCGTCAACGAACAGACGACCAAGGTCTATATCTGCCCCTACTCGGGTAAGGTCTTTGGCAATAATACACATGCCAACCCCCAAGATGCAATTTACGAGTGGGTTTCAACCTGCCCCGAAAACACCGAGCGCGTCGGGGGCCTGCGGGCCAAACGCTTTTTGGTCTCCGAAGATCTAGACATCATCAAAAAGTACATCACGCACCGCAAGAAGAACATCACCAAGCGCGTCTTTTCCTCACAGGTGAGCGGAAAGCTCTTCGATTCCAAAGAGAACGTCATCGAGGAATTTCGTCAGCACTACTTGCGTCCGATGAACCTCTTCGAGGTGCAAGAGCAAAATCGCTTTCAAATTCACCCAGATCTCCTTCAGCTGCTCCAAGTGCATTTGCAGGAAGACAAAATTGCAGCGTTTGTCGAAAGCTTATTGAAGCACGCCTTCTTCAAACCCTACCTGAACGTATGGCTGGAAGAAAATGAGGAGGAAGACTTCGATGCAGATGAATCCTAAGCGCACTTTTCCCAAAGTGCGCAGCGAACTGCCATCCGCTCGCTCGCCTAGATGCGTTTAGTTTGCGCGACGTCAAAGAGCGCTATGATCGTTGGTTGAGCGCGCTTTCCACGCATTTACACGTTGCGCGGCTGCCTAGCGGAAAGCTCGAACTTGCCAGCTTGTCCCTTTTGCAGTTGCGCGATTTGGGTAGGGCCCTCGTCGAATTTCCCGCAAAATATCCCCCCCATCTTTGCTGGACCATCGCGCTTTGCGGTCCACTTGGAAGTGGCAAAACTACCCTCGTCAAGACGCTAGCAGCGCCGCTCGGCATCGAGGAGACCCAAGTGGTGAGCCCCACGTTTACCTACCATCAAGTTTACCCGGGATCTCCCTCACTTCATCACTTTGACCTCTATCGGCTGCGGAGCGGTGAGGACTTTGTAGAGCTGGGGTTTGAAGAGTTCCTCGACGCCCCGGGACTTTGCTGCGTGGAATGGGCGGAGCGCTTGAGTGTGCACCCGCGCGCGCCAGATCGAGTACACTTACAACTCGCTTTGCGCGCTTTGCCTGATCACCCCGATTTGCGCGCGATCGACCTTGCGATGGCCTCGCGTTGGCCCAAGAGCGCTTCAGAGGGTGAGGGAATGGACACGACATAATTATGGGATAGCGCTTTTGATGGCTGCAGTCGTGCAGCATCGACGCTTGCAACAAAAGAGATTGAACATGGAAATCGAGTCATCGATCTTTGTCTGCGTCGACTGCGAGTCGACGGGACTCAAC
>CAXTAX010000144.1:0-2874 GCA_964241995.1 uncultured bacterium
CTCATGAACTGCCCTGAATCCTCAAAAGACATCGAGGAAAGTTCCACGTTATACTGCAAGCGACTTAGGGAAAAGGCGGAAAAAGTTTTCTATCCCCCACATTTTGAGGCCAAGGCGACCTATCGCGTCATAGCGAAATCAAATACTCGATACTTTCCATTCACTATATTGGGGCGATTTTTACAAGAGCCAAGAGAATGGGGGTTATCTAAAACCTCCGCATCGGAGCGGCACCAGTTTGCCTTGAAGCTCGCAGAGCACAAAATATCCACAAGACCTAACTCACCTCAGAGTAGCTCGAATCGACTCTCGGCAGAATTTTTGAATCAACTCTTTCCCAGAGCATTCGTTGAATTTCCCCGTCACTCGATTAACTTCGGCCCCCGTACGCTCAATGTGCGCCAGCACCCATCGCTCTTAGAGGCCCTACATTTTTCCCTCTATGGCACGGTGGAAGAAGTGCACGAGCTACGCGAAGCGGTTAAGCGTTTCCTTCACGGCAGCGCACAAGCCAACGGCGCGGCATTTGCCCTGAGTAAGCTCGATGTATTTTTCGCCCCCCTAGATGAATTTCGCAGCAGACAGAAAATTTCAAGCCCGCACTCTCTCAAAATCTCACAAGCCGTTTGGAGCAAATTCCTCACCTACCAATGGCTCTTAGTCGCCATCGTCTCAAAATTATTGGGGAGACCCTTTCATGTGATCTGCAATATTGACTGTGGGAAAGCGCACTGTCGCGCGGTGGATGAGGATGCGGAATACTTGGAGTGCATTTGCGACAAAATTCGCACGTATAATTTGGCGAATATCAAAATCGATTACCTCACCAACACGGACTGCGATACCCTATCCATCAGCGCAATGTTCCACGCATCTGAGGAACTCAATACTACGCCCCATCTCCTCGTTGCACAACACAGCACCCAGCACCCCGAACGCTACTTTACACCCCTTGAGTGCTACTAGGCCCTTTCACCCTCAAGGTGCTTGACCTGTACTGACCACTTTTCTTGGATCCACTAGGCGCACGCTCGGATTGAACCATCTTTTCCAAAAGTGCACTAAATGCTGTTCACGGCTCAAAAAATCGCGCTCTTGGGGAAAGTATTCTCCGTCTGGTCCAGAGCTTGGAATGTGCGGCGTCCATTCAGCCACTGATCGCCTGCCTTTGCGGAGGGTGCGACGGGGGGCGCGGGAGCTGTCGAGCAGAAAAAAGTCCATATAGCGCCCAGGAGCGATACCTACAAAAGGCTTGAGAAGAAGGCGCCCATTTTGCGTTTGCCCATCCGCTTCAAGATCTGCAATTTCGGTTGGCCACAAACGCGCTGTCTCGCTTTTGGGATAAGGCTCGATAAAGATGACCCGATCGATGCCCGCAGCGAGCAAGTGCTTCGCGCATTGATGGCATGGGAAAGTCGTGGCAAACATCATTTGTCCCCTTACGCAAACTCCACGGGAAACCGCATCCATCAGCGCCGCCATTTCGGCGTGTACCGTTCTCCCAAATGCGCCCGATTCGGGCAAGTGCAATTCCCCAAGGCGCCTGGCCAATGCTTCAATGGATGTGCTCTCCTTCTCCTCCCCTTCGCGACTAGGGCTAGCAAAGCTCCACCCCTCAAGTGTCAACTGCTCGAGCACTCCCGTTACTTTTTCCATACGCAGGGCATCGACGTCGCGGCCGCGAAAAAACTGAAAGTCGCGATGATCGTCTTCCCCGTGCAAATCGCTATCGGGCCAATACAAACCGCCCCCAAACTTGGGCACTTCGTTGACCCCACTGGCGATTATATCCCCGCTCGGTGAAGCGATGACCGCCCCGACTTGCCTCGATAGGTCAGCAGAGCGAAGGGATACGGTCTTTGCTTGAAACATCGCGAACTCCTCTTTAGTGGGAGTTGTAAAATTGTGTCCAAAGACCAAATCGACAAAGCGCTGCACGTGCCTACCTGTCAAAGCGCTATCGGATAAATCGACAAAGAGATCCGCCAGGTAAAAGGTGCGCTGAAGCTGCTGCCCAAAGCGCACGAGATCCTCTGAGGTGCGCGCCGCGGGTCTCCCCTCAAACCAATGGGGCGAGAAGAGCTCGAGGAGGTGATCGAGCGTCGGTTGTCGATTTCCGCGCCGGTAATCGCGCTCGATGAGCCCGCGAGCGCTGACGAATGCATCGGCATCCATGCCTCCATCGAGCTTTTGAAGGTGGGCGATCCTCTGATCTCGACTCGAAAAGGCCGCGACAGTGTAAAACCGCTCGCGGTAGACAGCCCGCAGAAGCTGCACTTCGCTGGGGTGTTTTAGCGAGCGAATCAAATAGGCGCGTGGTTGATTTGCCTTCCCCTTCTTTCTGAGCCGGCAAATCTTCTCAATGGCAGCGATCGCGAGGATATCCCCCCGCTTGGAATCGATACGCAGTGCATCTCCCGCATCTTGCAAAAGTAAAATGCGCTCCAGCGTTCTCGTTGCGGGGCTGAGCAACCGCTGCCCCACCGCTCGATCGGGATAAAAATCGGCATAGATGTCGGCGATTTCCCGTCCCAGATGGATGGTTTCACAGTGGTAGCCACAAGAAATTAGGGACTCTGAAAGTTGGGTTTCCACCAGTTTCAAAGAGGCGCCCAGAGGGGCGGTGAGGCCGAAAATCAATTCGCAAGGCATGGTCTTTCTGGGTACTAGATAAAAGCGCTGGGGGTTAAACCATTGGAAACTCAGCAAGTCAAATGCATTTTGCACTTGAGATGAGTTTTTCGCGCTCCTTTGCTAAAATGTTGGAATATGCAAACCAAATTCTCTTCAAATCTCAAGACCCACACATTGACTTCATGAATCTCCCCGATCAGTTGACCCCAATGATGCAGCAGTGGCGCACATGTAAGGAAC
>CAXTAX010000145.1:0-2869 GCA_964241995.1 uncultured bacterium
ACGTCGCCCTCACCAGAGCCAAAGAACACCTCTACATTCCCCTGCCCTTGCCCCGCAGTAAATCGAAGGGCATATCCCCATTGGAATTGCTCATCGCGCGCTTGGGACAACCTCACGGGTCTTACGACGAGCTCATCGACCGCATCGTACACGCGCGGTTTGATCCCTTTTTCGCTTGGCTTGCAGAGCAAGCGCGCGATCCCGATTCTCCCATCGAACAACTCCTCGCGTCAGAGGCGCAAAGTGCGCTAAACCCCGTTGATGTGCATGCACATCAGCAGTGCAACAGGGTCCAGACCGAAGACCAAAACGATACACTCCTTGCGCATTGCGCATTTTCTCGCTTTCGCCCCTCTTTCGAGCGCACCTCATTCAGCGCGTGGGCCGCTCACCGGCGCGTCCAGCGCGATCCCGAGGAGTTATACGGGGGAGAATCGACCGAGCAGCCCACACCAGATGCCCCTGAGCCCGCTGCAAAGCTCGAGGAACAACCCGCAAGCTCGGCGCCCACGCGTGGTGCAAGCCCTAAAGACGCAACATCCGATGATCCTTGGCATCGACTGCCCCGCGGTCCGGCTGTTGGCGAAGCATTGCACTTTCTTCTGCAACATTTAGTGACCCATCGCGAATGGCTAAAAAGTGAAAATGGCGCGGCCTTTGATCGACTGATCGCCCCACTGAGCGCCGAGCTGCGGGCATTTCCCTTAAAAGAGATGCTTGATGAGGTGTTTCAAGCCCCATTAAGAGGCCCACATGACACACTCACCCTACACCAGGTCGGGTCCGACCGCTGTCGGGCTGAGATGGAATTTCTCATGCCGCAAAGCAAAGCCCGCTCGCCCCTTCAGCCCTACAGAGGATGTTATTGGAACGGGTACATCGATCTGCTCTTTGAACATGAACGGGTCTACTACCTCCTCGATTGGAAATCGAATTTCCTGGGCGGCGATGAAACGGCGTATGGCACTGAAGCGATGGCACATCACATCGAGCAATGCGCCTATCCGGCGCAAGCGGCGCTCTACGCCGAGGCGCTGCGCCGCTATTTGGACCTATGCGGAATTCAAGGGGCATTTGGGGGGTTTATTTTCTTCTTTCTGCGCCCGCGTAAAGCGCATCTCATTCCCCCTTCAGCCTTTGCCGCTCCTTGGGCCTTTCTAGAGCCCTCACCCATTAAGAGGAACTTGACGTGACGACGAATTGGCCTCTTTGGACCTACCTTGTCCGCGATGGACGTATCAGCACAGTGGAGCGCGCCTTTGTCCAAGCCTGGGGCTTGACCCCTCCAAAACCCTTTCCCTATTGCGATGTGCCCGTTTCGATCAAAGCGGAATATCCCGAGGCGTTGGCGCTTTTATTGGTCTATCTCCTGAAAGCGAGTCTTGCAGGGCATATGTGCGTGCGATGGCTTCAAGGTGCATGGACTCCCGACCCAGAACAATGGTTGCAACCGAGTGAAGAGGCGCTTGTAGAGCGCTTTGCGCATGTAGTGCAAAGCTGGCAGAAGATGAGGCGCGGACCATCTCCCACATCCCTCATCGCCCAGACCCTTGAAGAGGCCAATGCGCAATGCCTACCCCTCATCGCGACATCGAGTGGACTGTATCTGCAGCGCAATCTAGAGCTAGAGATCTCTTTGGCAGCCAGTATCGAAGAAGTCGCGCACGCACTTCCCGAACAGTCTTTTGCGATCGAGGGAATCGAAGTGCAAATCGCCCATGCCATCGATCATCAGGGGTTGCTGCCCATTCAAGGGGAGGCAATTTCGATCGCTGCGGGAAAATACCCCTTCAGCTGCATCGTGGGGGGGCCTGGAACGGGGAAAACGTACACCGCAAGCCACCTTCTCACCGCATTGACCTCGCAAGGCGCGACTCAAAGGCCATTGCAATGCGCTCTAGCTGCTCCGACGGGACGCGCTTCGGCCAACCTGCAACGAGCGGCGAAAGTGTGTCTAGAGCGGGGAGGAGACGTCTTCTGCGGTACCTTGCATGCGATGTTGGGGATTTACGGGAACATCGAAAGCGCCCGCCGCCATCGACAAAATCCCTTGCCATTCGATCTGCTCATCATCGATGAGGCCTCGATGATCGATGCGCGCTTGATGCGCGCTTTGATGCTGGCGATCAAGCCAGGTGCGCGACTCATCCTCATGGGGGATCCCGATCAGCTTCCCCCAGTCGAAATGGGGGGAACATTTGCCGACATTTTGACCTATCTGGAAAGACTTTCGCCGCCGCGCGTGACGCGCCTCTCTCAATGCATGCGCACCGATATTGCCCCCATCATCGCCCTCGCGTCACGCGTGCGCGTAGGCGATGCGCCGGGCGTATTAGCGCAGCTGGCGAAAAACGATGCCGCGGAATGGTTTGCGACTGAAAATGCAGAGGATTGGCAGCGAGCGCGCCACGCAATATTGAAGCATTTTTTCGATGATCGATCTTTTCAAAATGCCGCTGATGCGCTCGCGTATTTTGAAACGAGCAAAGTGCTCACCCCGCTTACTGTAGGACCTTGGGGAGCAGAGCAGCTCAATCTCAGCATTTACCAAATGCTGATGGCGCGAACGCGCCAACCGGCTTTTGTTCCCGTGATGGCGCGGAGCAATCAGCGCAAATTTCAACTCTTCAACGGCGATAAGGGCGCGCTGGAAATCATCCAAGGAGGAGAATTACCCCCAGCTCTTTGGCGAGAGCGTGGGCAGTGGGCGCACTTCACAACAGAGGGGCAAGTGCGCGCCATCCCCACAGCTTTGCTTCCCGATTGTGAATTGGCGTGGTGCCTTTCGATTCACAAATCGCAAGGCAGTGAATTCGATGAGGTGTTACTCGTGATTCCCCCAGGCGCGGAATACATGAGCCGACAAATG
>CAXTAX010000146.1:0-279 GCA_964241995.1 uncultured bacterium
GGCATCGTCCATACGGCTCCCGCCTTCGGGGAAAGCGATTTTTATGCCTGCCGCAAGCATGGCATTCCCCTTGTCTGTCCTATCGACGAAAACGGGCACTTTACGGAAGGTGTCGGGGATTACGTGGGAGTGCACTTCAAAGCAGCTAACCCGCTCCTCATTCAAGAGCTGCAAGAGCGCGGGCTGATCTTTTCTAGCGCCATATTGCGTCACCGCTACCCAATGTGCTGGCGTACAGACACTCCACTGATTTACAGAGCGACGAGGACGTGGTTTGTG
>CAXTAX010000146.1:289-2867 GCA_964241995.1 uncultured bacterium
CGCTCAAAGAGGCGATGCTCAAACACAATCAGTCCATTACCTGGATCCCCGATCACATTGGAAAAGGGCGGTTTGGCAATTGGCTCGAGGGCGCTAGAGATTGGGCCATCAGCCGCAACCGTTATTGGGGCACGCCTATCCCCATTTGGCGAGGCGATCAAGGCGGCGTGATAGCTATTGAAAGCAGAGAAAAGCTGCGGGAATTGACCGGACGGGAAATCGATGACTTACATCGCCACCATATTGATGAGCTGACCTTTACGCTCCATGGCGAGGTATATCGTCGAATTCCCGAGGTGTTTGACTGCTGGTTTGAATCAGGGGCCATGCCCTACGCCCATCGCCATTACCCCTTTGAAAATAAGGAGGGTTTCGAAAGGGAATTCCCGGCCGATTTCATTGCGGAGGGACTCGATCAGACCAGAGGGTGGTTTTACACCTTGCACGTTTTAGCGACGGCATTATTTGATCGACCCGCATTCAAAAATGTCATTGTCAATGGCATCGTACTTGCCGAAGACGGCGCCAAGATGTCCAAGCGCCTGCGCAACTATCCCGATCCCGAGGTCGTGTTGACGCGCTATGGAGCTGATGCGACGCGCCTATACATGTTGCAGAGCGGGGCTGTACGCGGGGAGAATTTGCAGTTTTCAGAAAGCGGAGTCGAGGGCATGCTCCGGCGCGTCTTGATTCCTTGGTGGAATGCCTATGTGTTTTTTGCTACGTACGCCCGCATCTACCAGTGGGCGCCGCGCGACCCTTTGGATGTTTCTGCAATCCCTACCAAGCGCCCCGCCCATATCCTCGATCGATGGATCACCTCCCGATTAGGCGATCTTATAGCGCGTTCCACTACCGCGCTTGATCACTATGCCCTCAGCGACGTCATTGCCCCTCTCATCGCATTCGTCGAGGATTTGACCAATTGGTATATTCGGCGCAATCGCCGGCGGTTTTGGCAGGAGCTTGAGGGCGAAGATCGGCGTCAAGCGTTCGAAACGCTCTATTCAGTGCTTTGGGTTCTTTGCCATGTGGCAGCGCCCTTAACACCTTTTATTGCGGAAGATCATTTTCGGCGTTTGCGCCATGTAGACTCTCCCGACTCGGTACATTTGAGCGCATTTCCCAAAAATGCCCAACATTTGATCGACCCACCCCTTGAGTTGGGAATGCAGATGCTCATGCGTATCTCAGCTTTGGGGCATAGCCTGCGCAAAGAGCGGAAATTACGGGTTCGGCAGCCCCTAGCGCAGATCTCGGTCTTTTGCCCTCAAAGCGAGTGCATTCCCTTTATCGAAGAGCACGCGAGTATTCTGCAAGAAGAGCTCAACGTCAAAAAAGTGGTGCTTTTAGCAAGCGATCAAAAACATTCGCGTTTGGCCGCAAAGCCGAACTTTCGCCTGCTCGGCAAAAAATGGATGGACGCACTGCCTGTAGTAAAAAAAGCGATCGAAGAACTCGACCAGCAAGCGCTTAAAGAGCTCAAAGATGGCAATGCAGTGCAGATCCACATGGACAAAAGCGATGTACCGCACATTGCGTTGCTACCCGATGAGGTGGTGATCTGGGAAGAAATGGCAGAACTTGAGGGAGCAGCAAGCGCTCGCGACGAAGATCTTGTAGTGATCTTGGATACAGCGCTGACTCCAGCGCTAATTGAAGAGGGCCTCGTCAGGGAGACGGTGAACAAGATCAATACGATGCGGCGGGACCAGCAGCTCGAGGTCGAGGATCGCATTATATTGGAGCTCGACGCTTCTCCTGAGATTCAAGAGATGTTCGAAAAGCATGCAGAGTATATCTGCGCCGAGACTTTAATCGTGCACTATCGTTACGGAATCAGCTCGCCAGAGCGAGCTGTAAAGTGGACATCTGATGGACTGGTGTGCGCGCTGGCAATTGCTAAAGCTCCTGCAGGGGCATCAGAAGTTCCCTAAATTTCATCGACTAATGACTTCAAAAGATCTTCAAAGCAAAAGCCATCGCACACACTTCTCACGGTGACTTTTGCGAGCTCGTTAAGCTTTTTTAGTGCTTATGATGGGCTTTAAGGATCTAAAACTGATTTTATGGAGAGGTGAGAGGGAGCATTAGCAGAAAATGCGCGTGGCAAAAATTCGCGTTGAACGCAATTTAGTGTGTATCGTCAATCTGAGTCGAAATCGGCATCAAGCCCTTTCCCAGCGAAGAGTAAAATGGTCGAATTCGACTTCAATTCCGGACTCAAGTACTCAAAAACTTTAGCATTTTTCATGACAGCAGCAAGCACGAATGCTCGATCGTTTTTGTAGCGTGCATGCACAAAGTGAATTGCTTGAGCATTTAGCTCTACGGCTTCGAGTACAAAAGCCATACTTTGCTGAAACTCCCGGTTTACGCGCGATAAGACTTGCGGAGTTTCCTGAATGGCAGCGAGGACGAAGTTCCTATCGAATTTGAGATCTGCGCTCAGATAATCAAAGATTTCGCCGTTTTTCATGATCGCGCTGAGAGCAAAAAATTGCTGATTTCTCAATCTCGAGTTCACAAATTGAAACGCTTTAGGATTGAGCTCAATGGCGTCGAGTAGAAATTGTAC
>CAXTAX010000147.1:0-2866 GCA_964241995.1 uncultured bacterium
ATCTAAAATTTTGCGCACTCTAACGGACAAACCCTTTACAAAATACTCTAACCACCCCGTCAAATCCAAATTTTGTTCGCGTACATTCTGAATGGCATCGTAGTAATCAGAGCGGTTTTTGTCATAATATTTGCTTATTGTGACTAGCTGCTTAAAGTCATAGCCTGACGAATGCAGGTAAAGCAGTGAAAGCAACCGAGCTGTTCTGCCGTTGCCATGCAAAAAGGGTGCTTTGGCTGAATCTAGAAGGTATTAATTATCTATCTCTGAACCAGCCTTTGCTTAGAGGCGAAGTGTAGGTCCCTACTCCCGATCAGCTCAATCATCCCAACGAATACTTTGCGAACAATCCGCATAACCTACTTTCGTTGAACCATTTAATACTGAACGCGCAATCGAGACCCTCGCAAAGAATCGAAAAGGCGCAATCGTGCTTGGCAGCGATGAACGCCTTACTCTAGCGAAAAAACTAAGTTTTTGTTAGTTTACGCAAGATGAGTTAGTAACCAAAATAAATGGAGTGTCTAGATGTCTACCTTACCTGCAAAAATGATCAACGGATTAAAGACTGCAACGTTTGCGAGCTGCGCACTACTGCTCTCCGCTTGTCAAAATGAAGTGCAAGATGACGCCCTCATTGGCACCGCCTTCGGCGCCGCCGCTGGAGCTCTTGTGGGGCATGGCAGAGGAGAAGCGATGGCGATAGGTGCAGGCATTGGCGCGATAACGGGCGGAATCATTGGTCAAGGGTCAGAAAATAGCCGAAAAGTGCGCGTAGCACCGCCCAGCCTATCTGCTGCTCCGCTAACCCTTGAACAAATCGTGCAGCTTTGCCGTGCAGGCACCGCTCCGGCAAGAGTCATGCATATTTTGCGCGTGCGGGGTGGGCATTACACTCGTATCGACATCGACGTACTGGCCTCCTATCCAGAAGTGCCCGTTAGCGTCGTAGATTATCTTCGCTCTACTCTTCCGATCTTTCCCTAGTTGCGGTGTGGCGAAAACGAGGGGCGTTTGATGTAATGCGCATTACGAAATTGGTATTGGTCAATGTACATGTAACGTTGAAAATCAAAATTCTGAAATCAAAGACTTAGAAGTATTTCTTTGCTAAAAAATGAAACTTGAGAAAGGAAAATTGACTTAGAAATATATCGATAAAATTTAATCTCTATGTTTAGCGCACTAAAAACTTCGATGTATTGATTGCTCTTGTTTCGCAAGGTCGACTAGCCCTGTCGGTTGCATCTTTGACCCTACGCAATTCCAAGAAAAAAACAAATCTTGGATTTAAACCACCGTGGACTTCACCAAATTTTACTCTAAATTAAGCAATAAAAAAATGAAAATTGAATCCCAACAATTTACTGGCTTAAATCTGCTCGCAGGTTTTGCGGTGGCCGGGTTGATGAAACATCATTGTGCCTCTATGCAAACCAAATCGCATTCTCAAGAAATAAAGGTTCGGGCAGCGCTCTTGGCCAGTGAAGCCTTTGATCATCTCGCAAAAGCGCGTGCAGCCTGCGGACTCGCCTATTTGGATAGTGACCCGGGTAAAACGGGGCTTATAGGATTTGATACAAGCTTCATCACTAGTGATAAAGGCTATCTAGATGCCAAACGCGCCTCGTTAAATCCAAACTATGCCGCTCTCATCGTCGACTGGCTTGACCAGGTAAAAGCTAGGGCTGGGGACTTAGTAGCAGTCTCCCTATCTGGATCCTTTCCCGCTCTTAATGTATGTGTTCTTTCAGCGTTACGCGCTATGCATTTGAAACCAATGATCATTTCGAGCGTAGCATCTTCAAACTGGGGGGCCAACGACCCAGAATTCTGTTGGCTCGATATGGAAAAATCTCTTTTCGATGCGAAATTTTTTCCCTTTCGCTCGCATTTGGTGAGTATCGGAGCGAATGGCGATTGTGGTCGCAGTCTGTCCCAAAAGGGTGTCGATTGGATAAAAACCAAAATCGAAGACTCTGGTTTACCTTTTTTATCCTGTACTAACACGAAAGATAGCGTCGAACAGCGCATAGCTTTTTATCACAAAAGAGCACAAGCACGTCCCATTAAAGCATACATCAACGTCGGTGGCGGTATTGCCTCGGTGAGCAAACGGGAAAAAAGACTTTTGCAGCCCGGTTTGAATCGCTCACTCCCCAATGCGGCAAAGCCCCTATCCGATTCGGTCATGCAGAGGTTTGGCCGTGAAAAAGTGCCCCTCATCCAACTGGCTATGGTGAACAAACTCGCTGAACACTATCACCTTACGTTACCACTTGACGGTGTTCCCGCCTCGGTCATGACAAGTGAAATCCGCCAAAAAGAGCAGCGGCGCGTTAGCCCACAGCTAGTCGCTGCTGGGCTTATTGGAATCGCGGTGAGTTGTATCAACGCCACGCGCTGGTTTTGCAGGCCAAAATGCCACGGTGACTCGCATCTGTCATGATGTGGATGAATCAGAAGATCGCGCTCTGCCGAGCACATGACAGCGCACACGAGATTCTTTCTTAGACTTTGGGTGTAGAACCCAAGACATCAAGTCTTGCACGTGACAGTAATTTTGATGTGTGTGGTACAATCACAACAATGTTAGAGAAAGACGAGTATTAACTAGAGATAGGAATGAGTATGACGCACGATTACAATGGATGGATCTACTTTCGGGATACAGCCGCAGTCATCATCAGCGCATTGGGATTTGTAGCTACAATCCTAATCCCCATTCTCACAGCCATCGGCAATATGCGTAGAGAAATGCGCGCGGACCGCATCAGGTTTGAAGGTGAAATAAAGGAAATCAAAGACGAGTCAAACGCTAAATGGGCAGCTCAACAAAAAGAGCAAACTGAGAAGTGGGCAGCAC
>CAXTAX010000148.1:0-2848 GCA_964241995.1 uncultured bacterium
CCTCCAATATTCTCAAGCCAGCCCTCTCGCGAGGAGATATTCAGTGCATCGGGGCGACGACGATCGACGAATACCGCAAACACATTGAAAAGGACGCCGCGCTGGAACGGCGATTTCAAAGGGTGCAAGTCGCGCCGCCCGATATACCCGTCACGATTCAAATCATTCACGGGGTCAAGCCCAAATACGAGGCGCATCACAAGTGCATCTACACAGATTCGGCCATCTACAACGCTGCGGTGCTTTCTGAGCGCTACATTCACGGGCGCTACTTGCCAGACAAGGCGATTGATTTGGTAGATGAAGCTGGGGCCAAAATGCGCATCGCTTGCATGAATCAACCTCAAGATCTCTCAAAATTTGAACAGGATGTAGAGCAAATACGCACCGCCAAAGAAGAGGCGATCGAACAACAAAACTATGAAAGTGCAGCAAAATTGCGCGACCAGGAAAAGCAGCTTCGCGAGCAGCTGCAGAAAATGCGTGCAGAATGGGAGGCGAATAAAGAAGAGCACCAAGTGATTGTCGATGAGGACGAAATTGCCAATGTGGTGGCCAAGCAAACGGGCATCCCCGTGCATCGATTGACCGAAGAAGAGACGACAAAAGTCCTCAAAATGCAAGAGGTGCTGCAAAAACAGATCATCGGGCAAGAAGAGGCTGTGGCCAGCGTTTGTCGCGCCATTCGCCGCAGTCGCGCCGACATTAAAGATCCCAATCGCCCCATTGGCTCGTTCCTATTTTTGGGTCCTACTGGAGTCGGCAAGACGTTGCTGGCCAAAAAGTTGGCTACGCATATGTTCGGGGGCGAAGATGCGCTCATTCAAGTCGACATGTCGGAGTACATGGAAAAATTCGCCGTCACGCGTATGACTGGATCGCCTCCTGGCTATGTCGGTCATGAAGAGGGGGGACAGTTGACCGAGCAAGTGCGCCAAAGACCGTATTGCGTCGTCCTCTTCGATGAAATCGAAAAGGCGCATCCCGACGTCATGGACATTCTCCTGCAAATTCTCGAGGAGGGGCGTTTGACCGACTCCTTTGGAAGAAAAATCGACTTCCGCAACACCATCGTAGTCATGACGTCCAATTTGGGAGCTGATTTGATTCGCAAAAGTGGTGAGGTGGGATTTGGCGCTCGAGTCGGCTGGCCCGACTATGCGGCGATGAAGGAGAAAATCATTTCAGCCGTAAAAAAACACTTTAAGCCAGAGTTTGTCAATCGCATCGACGATATCGTGATTTTCAAATCGCTCGAACGGCTTTGCTTGCTCCGCATCATCGACATCGAGGTTGAGAAGGTGTATGAGAGGTTGGCGAAAAAGGAGATTCACATCGATCTGCAGCAGGATGCTAAAGACTTGCTAGTCGATAAGGCCTTTCAGCCTGAGATGGGCGCCCGCCCATTGCGCAGAATTATCGAGCAATTTTTGGAAGATCCATTAGCAGAGAAAGTTCTCATGCACCCCAACGAAGGTCGACGCTGCGAGGTTACTGTAGTGAATGGGGAGCTCGACTTTAAAGACATCGAGATCTTTCCGCGAAAAAAAGAGGGGCCCAAAGATCGGCTCAAACGCTCGCAAACCCAAGAGGTTTCGAGCGCGTGAATCGATCTGCGGACCCAAAAGTGCCAAGCACTAGCTGTTAGCGAGATTGCGCAATGATTGCGGATCCCACTTCCTGCCACTTTTTTATCTCCCGATTAAGGCGTGGCGCCTTGGGGAGATGGCTCGATCTTCCGTTTTCCCTACTTTTCACATAGGTCAACAACTCGTGGACATCGGCCCGATCTTGCAGCAGTTGCTGAAAGGCGGGCTGTTGGCAGAGAAGGGCGATTTTGGCGAGGAGCTGTAAATGGCGCCAATTTTCGCATGCGAACACGAATAAAAGCGTATGTACGGGCAATCCGTCAAGAGCGTCGTAGGGAATTGGGCGTTCCAAATACACCACCGCAACACAATCGGTTGGTTTCGGAAGCAAATAGTCTCGAGTGTGTGGGACAGCAATCCCGTTGAGAATTCCCGTGCTATTGAGTGATTCTCGATCCAGTAACATCTCCGTCAACACTTCAGCGTCGGCGTTGAGCTTTTCCGCAATCAAATCGGTTGCCTTCGTGATGACTTCCTTTTTGCTCTCGCCAGGAATCTGGGAATACACGCCGCCCTTGCTAAGGGCTCGATATAGCAGGTGTTCTCTGGGTGAGAGCTTCCCATTAGGGACGGCATCGGACTGCGCAAAGAGCTGCCGCTCCGCGCGCATGTTGATGCTTTTGAGCATCCAATCCTGCAATTCCAGCCGGTCGAACCAGTACTGCCGATGCAGCTGAAACGCGGGAATTTTGCCCTCTCGTACCCAGCGCCTTACCGTCCTTTCAGACAGCTGTAGCATCTGAGCAATGTCTTTGGCATGCATACTCATCGTGCGATTCTCACCAAATGATTTTAAAAAAATTAGGGACTATGGCCGCGCTTGTATCTTGCGTAACACCGAGAATCTATCGAACCTCGGCTGAAATGGGATTCAAACCTGATTTAGCGCCTTTAAAATTTCATTCTAGTGCAACCCCCTCATTTTCATCGAGATGGAGAAAATGCCCTAGAGCGCTTGAAAGGGGGGGCGAGTTTTAAGTCAGTAAATTGGTCGCCAGGGGGCGCTCGAAGACCTGAGAGAGGTCGTGAACAGAGCTAGCGGCTAGCAATCGCTTACGGTTCTGCTCATCTCTTAAAAAAAAGGTCAATTGCCTAAGCAATTGCAAATACCCACGCTGTTGATCGTGCGGGCCCGCAATCATCGCGATGAGGCGAACTGGTTCATTATCAATGGCGCGCCAGTCGATACCGTGTCGCGC
>CAXTAX010000149.1:0-2842 GCA_964241995.1 uncultured bacterium
ATATTGCAGTCGCTGATGTTGGCGTATTCCAAAAGAAGCTTGAGCGCGGAGACAAAAGCGCTCGCATCAGTGGAATTGCGAAAGTCGGGACGCGAGACGACCTCAATGAGGGGAATCCCCGCCCGGTTGTAGTCGATGCCCGCGAAATTGGAGTAGTGTTTGAGCATTCCCGCATCGTCTTCCAAATGCGCTCGATCGATGGCGAAGACTCGCTTGGCGCCGTCGATTTCGACCTCAATCTTTCCACCCTTGAACAGGGGGGTATAAAATTGTGTGATTTGGTAATTCCTCGGGGAATCGGGATAAAAGTAAGATTTTCGATCGAATTGACTGCGCAGGTTGATGTTTGCGCCAAGGGCCAGACCCAATCTCAGCGCTTTGTGGACGGCCTCTTGATTGAGTCGGGGTAAAGCGCCCGGTTGCCCGGTGCACACGGGATGAATGTCGACGTTGGGTTCTTGGCCGAATCGATTGAGCGCGGGACTGAAGAGTTTGGTTTTGGTGTTGAGCTGCACGTGGACTTCGAGCCCAATCACGGTTTCCCACTTTTGGGTCATCAGCGTCTTCTCATGTGGCATCGCGATACTCTCCAGCTTCTCTTGCAAGAAGCTCTTCGAAATAAGGCGCGCGCAATACGGGGTGTTTGCGCTCTAGCACTTGAACAAGGTGATGGCCCAAAGCCAAAAGCGACGCGTCTTTGTCGCGATTCGCGATGAGCTGTAGGCCCCATGGGGCACCCTCTTTGGAGAATCCCGCGGGGATATTCATCGCCGGCAGGCCCGCGAGATTGCTCGGGGTTGTGAAAATGTCGAGCAGATATTCCTTCAATGGATCGCGAGGGGCATTGAGCGGGGGAGCAGTGGAGGGCGCTGAGGGCATCGCGAGCACATCGCAGGTGGTGAATGCCCTTGTGAGACACTCCGCAATTTGCGTGCGTACGCGCTGCGCTTTGTCGTAAAAAGCCTCTTTGTGCCCCGCCGAAAGGACGAATGTTCCCATCAAGATGCGCCTTTGCACTTCAGCGCCCAAAGTGCTCGATCTGGAGCGAATACTCATAAGCTCCGCGCTTTGCTCATCGCCAATGCGCGAGCCGTAGCGCACGGCGTCGAAGCGAGCCAAATTCGTCGAGGCTTCGGCGCTGGCGATGATGTAATAGGTGGCTAGGGCATGGCGAAGCGCGCTGAGGTCGACTTCTACGAGTTCTGCGCCTTCTCGTCGAAATGCCTCTAGATTTGTGCGGAAATTCTCCAGCGCGGGAGCCTCAAGATCGCTGGAAAACTTGGGGAAATATCCAATGCGGGGATGAATGAGTACTTGCCCACCGTTCAGATCCCGATTTTTGTGTCTTCGATACGTCGCGTCGCGCGCGCATGGTCGGCTGATGATTTCGAAGATGAGGGGTAGATCTTCACCGCTGTGGGCCATAGGTCCGATTTGATCCAACGAGGAGGCGTACGCCACCATGCCATAGCGCGATACTCGCCCATAAGAGGGCTTGAATCCGAAGATTCCGCAATAGCTTGCCGGCTGGCGAATCGATCCCCCCGTGTCGCTTCCAAGAGCGATGGGGCACATGCGGGCGGCTACTGCAGCTGCAGACCCTCCCGAGGATCCTCCGGGACTGAGGGCGCGGTTCCAAGGATTGCGAGTTGCTTGCAAATCGGAATTTTGCGTCAAAGAACCCATGCCAAACGCGTCGAGATTGGTCTTGCCGATGAAGATTGCATCCTCGGCTCGTAAATGTTCAATCGCTGTTGCATCAAAAGGGGCGAGATACTCGCGCATGGCATGGGAGCCGCACGTGGTTTCGCAGTTCGCGACGTGCAGAAGATCCTTGATGGCGATGGGAACACCCGCTAAACGCCCGAGCGCTTCTCCCTTGGCAAGCCGTGCGTCTTGATCGCGCGCTTGGTATAAGCTCTCATCTCGCAGTATTTTCGTGAATGCACCAATTTCCCCGTCAAATGTATCGATGCGCTCGAGGAACGCCTCGACGATAGCCACCGCAGTGAGTTTACCCAAAGAGAAAAGCTCATGCAGTGTGGTGCCGGAATGTGCCCAGATCGCCATAGTCTATAAAAGTAATGAAATTACGACTCTCCAGAGAGAATCGGGGGAGTGCAGATTAAGTGGCCCAGCCGCTTCGGGGCATTGCGAAGTAGCAATGGATAATCAAATGGGGTCTTTTGCTGGTCATCTCGCAAAGAGCATTGATCGTCATCGGCTGTATGGTGAAAGGGGGGAGTGTGGTCTGTGTTCACCTCTTGCAGCTGCTCGAACAAAGTCAAAATCTTTTCCAGGTCGGCTTTTGTCGCTTCGAGTTGACTCGGATCGGTTTCCAGACAGGCGAGCTGCGACAGGTGGCGCACTGTTTCGAGATCAAACTGCTGCATCCAAAATCCTCATCTAGTGCAATTGCAATACTAGGCCTGAGGGGCAAAATCCGCAACTTCCATACCTAAGAAGCCGTTGCTTTGAAAGCAGGGGGACATTGGTAAACTCAAGGGGTTGGAACCTGGAAATCAAATGATGAAACCGATCTTCTTGTTGTAGTTGAGGGTGTCATTGGCCCATTCGAGAGCATCATAGGCAGGGGCAGGGGCAGGGGCAGGGCCGCCGAATAGCCGGGTTTGTCGTTTCTTTAACGCACCTGAGGGTAGCTAAATAGATAAGACTGGGAAACTAGTGTACAAAATGGCATTGGGCGCATGTTGAAAAAATGCTACGCAGATCATGGTAAACTGAGAGACCACAAAATTTGTGTAATGCAAGGTCTAATGCCTCAAGGTGGTACAGACGTAGGATCTACGTATTTAACCCCCGCTTTACTTAGTTAATCGAC
>CAXTAX010000150.1:0-2837 GCA_964241995.1 uncultured bacterium
GCATTTGCGGGCTGTCTGGGGGAAATCCCACGCCCTGTTGCAGGCTGCGCTCCGCGTGCATTTGCAACAGGCGATTGGCGAACGCATCGATGGCGATCTGGGTTTGGGTTTTCAGAGTTTTCCATCGATTAGAGCCCAGAGCATGCAGGCGGGGCACTTCTTCTTTGGTGCCGATGAATTTGTCGATCAAGTGGGCTTGTTGCAGGGGAACGTAGAGATGCGCTCGATCCGCGTACTCGATTTTTAAAAATTCTGCACGCTCGCCCAAATGGTTGCGCTTTTGCTCAATGCCCTGAAAGCGGCCGATGCCGTTGTGTTGGTGGACGACGAATTCACCAGCTGCAAGGGATACATCCCCCTCTAGCGGGTCGCGAAAATGCTCAGTGACCTGGGGTCTGTGCAGGGTGATGTGCCCCGTCAGAGGTACTGTGGTGGTGAGGAGTATTTTGGACGTTTCGAGGACAAATCCCTCCTCGAGATACCCCTCGACGAAGTGTAGAGTTTTCTCTTCGATGTTGCGATCGGCGAGGAGCTTTAGCGCGAACTCGCGATCGGCGCGGTTGGCGCTTGCGATGTGGATGCCAAATCCCTCTTCATGCGCGCGCTCGATCGCTTTGATCGCCGCCTCTTTTGCGTTCGGTTCCAAAAATCCGAACCGCTGAGCCGGCAAAGCAAAGGGAGAAAGGGGCAATTCTCCGATGAGCTCTTCGCCAAACGCCGAAAAGGCCAACTGCGTCCGTCCTTCTTTGAGAATGCGGCGCGCTTGGGAAAGCTCGTGGAGTGCTTGGGGGAGAAAGTAAAATTTGAATGCGCACCGCTCGACTAGGTTGCCGAGTCCGGCTGCAAACGCGGCTCGAAAATCGGCGCCCGAATGGGCGACTTGGAGGTTTTCCAGCTCGAGTAGATCGTCTAAGACCAAAGCGAGAGGGCCGGCCGCATCGTCGCGCAAGTAGTCGAGGAGAACCCCCTGCTCGTCATGGCTCGCCTTCTCCTCGCTCGCCGGCAAAACCTCGAGTTGTTCGACAGTACCGTGAGAGCGCTGATCTCCGGGGTCAAAGGTGCGCAGAGATTCTATCTCCTCTCCCCAAAAGTCGATGCGGTGACCGTGCGGGGACTGCGGCGCGATTAAATCGATCAATCCCGATCTTAATGCGAAGTCTCCAGGTTCTGTGGCAAGCGCGGTTTTGCGGTACCCCAAGCCCTCGAGATGCTCTGCCAGCTCTTGGGGCGAGGTGTGCATACCCGGTTGCAAGACGCGTCGCTTGACGATCAGTGCCTCTGGGGAATAGGTCTTTTGCATCAAAGCGCCGACATCGGTCACGATTAAATCCCCGGGTTGATTCTCGAGAAGTCGCGATAAGACGTTCATGCGCTGACCCACTAGATTTGGATCTTCGGCCGGAGCGGGCGCGCCCGCAAGAGGGGATTCATTGCTGGGAAAGACCAAGGGTGTCGACTTTGTGAAAAAAGCCATTTCTTGGAGGAGGGAATCCCGCTCATTAAGTTCTGGAGCGACGTAGAGCACGCGGCAGCCATGGCATTCGATGAGCCAGGAGATGAGAGCGGCTTTGGGCGCCCTCCAAAGCCCCTCAAAGATGATTCCCGCGCTTTGGTGCGCTTTGAGCTCAATCAGATGAGCGGATAGGGCGCTGTGGCACTGTTTTGCAATGGGCATACTCATGCGCTAGTCAATAGGTCCTTGAGTTGGGTGAACGCAGCCAAGAGGTGTGCGCGTTCCCCAGACCCCTGAGCGAGCGTTTGGCCACTGCGGCCCCGAAAGTGTCGCTGGGCAAACGGGGTCCACAAATGCTCGGCGGATAGACCGCGCTCGCAGAGATCGCCCGAAACGCGCACCGCGACGAGAGCTCGCTCGCCTTGCTCATGAGCGAGTGCGATGACCCCGCTGGGCAAATGCTTAACCAGAGCATCGCTCAAGGATTTGAGGTCTCCGGCTTCTACATGCTCGATAAGAACGCAAAAGCCCTCTGGAATGGAAGGAGAATGTAGGGCTTGGGCGCGCCTGCTCAGTTCGAGGGCAACGCTCTGTAGATTTTGGCGCTCAAATGCAGCAAGGCGATGTTCTAAGTCGGTTTGCCTTTGCAGAATTTGGGCTAGGCGCTCGACGAGTTTTTCGGGGCTTGCCCGCAATTGGCGAGCGATCTCAAGCAAATGTTTCTCACCGAGTTTGACCCATTCGTGTGCAGCCAAGCCCATCACGGCTTCGATGCGGCGCACTCCGGCGGCGACTCCACTCTCCTTACTGATGCGGAAATAGCCAATTTCTCCCATGCGCGCGCAGTGAGTACCGCCGCATAGAACTTTTGTCGGTCCCGATTCGACCAGACGCACCGTGGATCCATACTTTGTTTCGAAAAGCTGGCAAATCTCGGGATCTTGCTTGGCCACTTCGTAGGGAATTTCGCTCGTTGTGATGGGAGCATCTTGAAGGATGATCTCATTGACCAGTAATTCGACCTCGGCGAGTTGCTCCGATGTGAGAGGGCCAGAGTGCGGCAGGTCAAATCGCAGGCGACTTCTAGCCACCAAAGAGCCCGCTTGGCGCACTTGCTTGCCCAGAACCTGTCCAAGCGCCCAATGCACTAGGTGTGTTGCCGTATGGCTCTGCGAGGCCTCACGCCTCGCGCAAGGATCGACTCGCGCCCAAATGTGCTCCCCCACTGAGAGGTCTCCGAGCTGCATTTCCCCAACATGGAGGATGAGTTTTTCACCTGCAAAGCGGCAGTCTGCGACGATAAAGCGCCCCGCGTCCCCCACCAATTCCCCGGTATCGCAGATTTGTCCGCCACCCCCTGGATAAAAAGGGGTCACAGAAAGTG
>CAXTAX010000151.1:0-2833 GCA_964241995.1 uncultured bacterium
AGATAGTATTTGACTTTGAAGCAAAGACAGCACTCGCTATGGTCAATCAACTTTCTTTGGTGACCTGACCTTTGCGCCAAACTCTCATGCGAATGGTTTTTGGTGGCTGAGATTTTTTGGGCTTAACGGCAGGTTTCGGGCGGGGATCCCCTCTTTCACGCTGCTTTTCATCTCGTACCAAGTTCTTGGGTGGAGCTTGCGGGTCGGTAGAGGTGTCTTGATCTGATTGTTCTTGTGGCTCGTTTGGTGTTTTTTCAGCCGGAGATTGCGCGTTTGGCACCGAGGTTTTTGCATCGGGTGCATCGCTAGTCGTTGTGGGGGGGGGCTGCACATTTGCTGGGGCATCTGTAGAGGTGGAGCGTTCCTTCACAGTAGAGTTCATTGAATTGTCAACACCGCCGAGAACAGATGAGATCGCTATACTCGCCAAAAAAGCGGTGGCAAGTTTTCGTAGAGGCCAGCAATTGAAGATTGGGCAATCGGTCACAGTCATCTCCTTATCAAAACTTGGATACTTGGCGTGATGTTGAAACGTTTACTTACGACTTCGAAAATGTCTTTTAACTCGGCTTGATTCAAGCGCAAAAGTCCCCCTAAACGGGATTCTTGCTGATGAGATATGTCATGACAAATGACGCTATGGGTGCAATGCGGGAATCTATCAAATTCCCGCAATTTGCCAAAGGCGTAAAAAGTGCACTCAGTATATCAGCGAAGCGTCAGTGAACCGCGCTAGACAGTATGAGTTCGCTATTTGGAAAAAAATGCGCGAGGATCTCATTGGCCATTTTCCCCTCATGAGCCATAGCCACTGCGCTATACAGGCAAAGGCCAACCCCCGGGCCGCTGCCAAAACCCGAAAAGATGATCTGGCTTTTTTCCCGCTCAATAGAAAATTCGCTGCTCGCTATGTGCCCGGCGCAGAGTCTTTGAAATCGATAAAAATCCATACTCGCTTTCCCCTTTCGATCGCTGATCGCGACCATTTGCACCTTGTTAGAGGTGGGATCGCGTTCTAATTGTATATTAAAAGGTTCGTCGAGTTGAAAACTCTGAGCGAGTACTGCGTTGGACATTTCGGCCCGCCAGCTCGATTGCTTGCGATTTAATTCGGCTGGCTTTGAGCGCACGCCTACGCTACCGCCCCGTGGGAAATGGGCATCTGTTCGGTGCATACGATCGTAATCTATCGTGTGCCCCGCGCAGTCGCTCGTCCATTCAGTGATGTAAGGGCGTCGATTGCGACGAATTAAGATCAATCCAAGCGATTTGGCTTGGGCTTTACTACATTCGCTTAAGCTCTCCGGATTGGAGTATCCCGCATACCCACAACGTAAGGCCTCAAAGTGCCAAAACTGCTGATCGCGCTCGCGGGACATGGCCAGTCCGAGCGTTCGCGCACAAATTGCCAAGCTCGCCGCAGCCTCGACGGGAGGAGTTGCGTGCCACTCTTGGACATTGACGATGGCTAATGCGAACTCCTCGGGGGTCAGCTCGTTGACCAAGCGCAACGATCCACCTACTTGATAGACGTGCAAAATCCCGGGATAAAAGCGCTCTTTAAGGGTAAAACCGCGATGTGTGCCTTCGGGAACGATCGAGATTTGATAGGTGTCTGGAAAAGACTCTCCCCACGATATCCCCTCTTGCCCCGCGATAAGCGGAAAGGCTTTGCTGAGTAGGCCGCCAGATAGGCGGCTCTTACGGTCATTGCTGTAAATTCCATAGCTGCCTTCAATTGCGAGGGGAATTTCGGAACATTTTCCCTCGATCAAAATGCGAACGCCTCCCTCAATCGGTCGCAGAGAACTTTTGCGCACAGCGTGTACGGTCTGATCGATGAGTCCCGCCTCGACAAATGCTGCGCTAAAGCAGCAAGAGAACACAAGGGCGCGGAAGAGAGCTTTAAACATTGTGGGATACCGGGTCACATTCATATCAAGCTATCCGCATTTTCCTTTTTTGGGGAGTAGCCCATGTGTTCATAAGCTCTACGTGTCGCCAGTCTTCCGCGCGAGTGACGCTGAATGAGCCCGATTTGTACCAAGTAGGGTTCATAGACCTCTTCAAGGCTTTGCGATTCCTCTCCTAGGCTATAGGCGATGGCATTAATCCCAACGGGCCCCCCATCGTACTGATCGATTACGGTTTGCAAGATTCTGCGTTCCATCTGCTCCAAACCGAGCTCATCAATGTCGAGCATTTTTAGGGCATCGCGTGCAACTTGCGCATTTAGCTCACCAGACGCTCGGGCTTGCGCGTAATCCCGCAGCCAACGCACGAGGTTGTTGGCAATGCGCGGTGTCCCACGGGACCGCTTGGCCACTTGATAGGCAATATCGCCCTGCATGGGAAGCTTCAAGATGCTTGCCGAGCGGGAGATGATTTCCCGCAGAAGCTCGGGTGGGTAATACTCAAGACGCAAAGAGAAGGGAAAGCGTGAGCGCAAAGGACTTGTGAGTAACCCTTGGCGCGTCGTGGCCCCTACGAGGGTAAAGGGCTGAATGTGAATTTTGACCGCTCTTGCGTGATTGCCGCTATCGGTGATGATATCTAAAGAAAAATCCTCCATTGCCGAATAGAGGTATTCCTCGATGCTGCGATCTAAACGGTGGATTTCATCGACAAATAGAATATCCCCCTTTCCAAGCCCGAGCAAAAGGCCGGCCAAATCAGCTGCTTTTTCCAGCACCGGCCCCGAAGTGATCACGATGCGTGCGCTCATTTCGGCTGCAATGATCGATGCTAGGGTCGTTTTCCCCAGTCCCGGAGGGCCGCTAAACAGAATATGGGGTAGAGGCTCCTCCCTCTGACTAGAGGCTTGAATCAGGAT
>CAXTAX010000152.1:0-2831 GCA_964241995.1 uncultured bacterium
GCGATACTCAACTTAGCGCTGAGTCGGTCATCGCTTAGAAAGAGCGCTTAAGCACCCCTTCCCTTCATGCCTCAACGGGCTCCACCGCTACGTAATTATGCTGATTTTTGTCTTCGTCAATTACGCGATACTCGCTCTGACCTTCGTATTGGGCAAGCAAGTGGTGCAGTTGGCGCATCCCCTCCTCGTCATTGGGATGCGCATGACGCTCGCCGGTGCGTTACTGCTCGCTTACATCACATGGAGAAATTGGCGCGAGCTCATACTCGATAAAGCAGATCTTCCCCGAGTTTTAAAAGTCGCATTTTTCCATATCTACTTGGCCTTTATTTGCGAATTTTGGTCTTTACAGTACCTCCCCTCCTCACGTGTCAATCTCATCTACTCTTCAACTCCCTTCGTCGCAGCTGGGCTATCGTACTGGCTAAAGGGCGAGCGGCTCTCTCGAAGGCAGCTACTTGCCTTAATTTTGGGTCTTATCGGCATCGCTCCCAACTTCCTTTCAACGCCAGGGGAAAGCAACGCGATCTCTTCGTCCCGCGCGATGCTGACCAACTGCGTACTTATGATCTCCGTAGTGTCAGCCGCATATGCTTGGTTTGATATCGAAAAGCTGATGCAGCGCTACAGCATACTATTGATCAATGCATTCGCAATGCTCATCGGCGGAGTGGGAGCTCTTGCTACGGCCTATTGCTTTTTGGAAGCGCAAGAGTTGACCATCTCCCAGCCAGCATACTTTGCAAGAGAAATCCTTCTCCTCATTGTTCTTTCAAACTTCCTCTTTTACAATTTGTTCGGATGGTTGCTGCAGCGGTATTCGCTCACCCTATTGACCTTTGCAGGTCTTTTGTCCCCAATATTTGGGGGGCTATACGGATACATGTTGTTGAATGAGCAAATCGACTGGAAGTTTGGCCTCTCACTCTCAATACTGGGCATCGCTCTCGCAATTTTTTGCAAAGAGGAGCGGGAGTATCCAGAAAATTTAAAAGCTTAAGACAACTGGTATCGATGTTTGAGGTGTACGACCGGCAATTGAGAAGGAGCGGTCTTTAGATTCTGAGCTTAGCGCGTGCCAATTCGCTTTTGAGCATTGTCAAAACGCGCTCACGCAGTTCAGTGAGCTGCTGCTCAGCAAATGCCTCATCGACTGCAATAGGATATTCAAATCTTCTCCCGTGAACCATTAAATCTGACAAGCGAAGCACGGGTAGCCTCCTGAGGCACCTGTCGACGCTTGCAGTGTCGAGCACTCGATCTCGAAAAAAAGGATGATCTAGGACGACCTTTTCTATCCATGCAGCGTGCCGCTTCAGAGCATCGTTTGCCCCTTGTGTTAGAGCAGAGCCATGCGTTTTGATGAGTTGTGTGGTAACGACCTCAAGGTATTTGGTGAATTCGGAGTGAGTGATCACGTCGCATTCCATGTGGGTCCTCAGCTCTCTCTACGAGTAAGAAAAAGGGGATTGCCCCCTGTGCTATGACTTAAGAGGCTGTGGAGTATTTCTCGGTCCAGCATCAATCGACCGAGACATAAACCCTCCCGCACGCAGGTACCTACACGCTTGAGACATCGGGGCCCACCATTTTTTCTTTTCAAGGAACGCTTCTCGGTTGAAACTTTTGCAAATAGACCTTGGCTTTCCCCCACCCAAATTCCAAGTCGCATTGACCGATCAGGGCAAAGTGGGGGGAGAACTCCTGCAAGGGGTAACTTACTGTAATGATTAGGGGCTTTTTGGGAAGATCGCTGAGCCAAATGGTCAAATCAAACCAGATGGATTCCTCTAGACCCGTACCGTAGAGGTAAATGACGCTGGCTTCTTCAAGGGGAATCTGAAAAAAATCGCCTTGGTAAAAAGTGACGTGTTTCTCAAAGCCACTCGATTTGGCGATTTCTCGCGCATACTGAATGAAATGAGGGACCGCATCGATCGCGATGACCTTGCAGCCGACGCAGCTGGCGAGCCAAAAGGCTCCCCTTCCTCTACCACAGCCCAGTTCGAGAACTGTATCGGAGGGCTGAATGGACGCGATTGCCGCGATGTCGGCCAAGGTCTTTAAAGGAGTTTCCCCGTAGGGCCTTTGCGTGTACTTTGCCCCCCAATGTTTGCGGCAGACTTTGTAGGGGTTGGTGAACACGTATCGCCAATGTAGACGAGCATCGACTTTGAAAAAGTTCGGGCACTTGCAATACCAATATAGTGCGTAGATCCGATCTACATAACGGTAAAGTGTACTGCGCAGTGCGATGAGAAAAAATCCCAGCCAACTTTGGCTCACCGCGCAACCCCCAGAGCCCCGAGCATTAGATAGGCGATCACAGTGTAGAGAATCGTGGAGCAGGTATCATTCACCGCAGTGACAATGGGTCCAGAGGCCACCGCGGGGTCGATGCCAATTCGGCAAAAGAGCAAAGGGAAAAAGATCCCTAAAGTAGTGGCCAATACACAGGTGCTAATCAGGCCGGTGGAGACGATGAGCCCGAGCTGCAAGGGCTTAAGTATAGAAACGGGCTCTTGAAGGATAGTTTGCAATATAAACGCGGCAATACCTGCCAATAAACCAAAAAAGATCCCAGAACACATCCCCGTCAACAACTCTCGAGTCGCAGCGGGCCATGGAGCCTTTACGGAAAGGAGACCAGTGGCGATTCCCCTCACCAAAACAGTGCTGCACTGCAAGCCCACATTGCCCGACATGCCATTGATCAAGGGAATAAATGCAATGAGATGATAGCCCGGATCGAAAAACGAAGTGCTGCGAAAATTGATCAGGCCGGCGATCAGAGTGTCAAAAAACCATGGCATGCGCATGAGGACTCTGCG
>CAXTAX010000153.1:0-2767 GCA_964241995.1 uncultured bacterium
CTCTCGCTTTTCTCGAAGTTGGCGAAGGGGATTTTGTGTCGCATGCATTTGCCGTAGGCCATGTAGACGCACTTTGCCACTGGCGGTGTTTGCGCCAGCGCATTGTCCCACTTGTTCTTGTAGATCATCGAGGCGCTGCCAGCGAAAAGAAAGCGTTTGCAGGGGATCTGCGTATCCAGGGTGTTTTGCGAGGGCTGCGAGGATTTGGCACTGGCCTCGCACAAGGGCGAGGAGCGGCTTTTCCAAAGAGCGGCGCATTTGCAGAAGGTCTTGGCGCAGCATCTTTTTCTCGCGCACGATGAGCTCCGCTGCCGCCGATGGGGTGGGGGCTCTACGGTCGGCTGCGAGATCACAGAGCGTCGTATCGGTTTCATGTCCGACCGCGCTGATGATAGGGATCTGGCAATCGTAAACCGCCTTGACAACGCGCTCGCTGTTAAAGGGCATGAGATCTTCAATGCTTCCCCCTCCACGAGCGATGATGATGGCGTCGGCGAGGTGAAATTGATCGATGGCGCGAAGGGCCAAGTCGATCTCTTTCGCCGATTCCTCTCCTTGAACGCGCACCGGACAAATGAGCACTCTATATCCGGGAAAGCGCCTTTCCAATACGTGGAGAATATCCCGAATGACCGCACCTGTAGGGCTCGTCACAACGGCAATTCTTTGCGGGATGAGGGGGAGGGGGATTTTGCGCGCTTGATCAAACCAACCGAGCTCTGCCAATTTTTGCTTGCGCTGCTCGACGATGAGCAGGAGATCTCCGACTCCGCTAAAGCGCAGCCCTTCGGCCAGGAGCTGATAATACCCCCTGGGGGTATAGACGCTGATCGAGCCGGTGATGATCACTCGATCGCCGTCGCGTGGTAAGCGCTCAAGGGCGCTAGCTCTACCCCGAAACATGACGACGGGGACCTGCGAGGTAGCGTCCTTGATGGAAAAGTACAAATGCCCCGAACTTTGGCTCTTGAAATTGGAGACTTCACCCTGCACCTCCAGCCGGGGAAAGAGCCCCTCAAGGTTCTCTTTGATGCGGGAGGTCAGCTGAGAGACGCTTACAATGGAAAGGGCTGTGGGCGACATGGCGCAGTGCCTTAAGTGGGGAATGAGCGTTGCAAATATTGCGTGACTCCCAGTTTAATCCACTTGAGCCGCTTTTGCACGCCGCATCCTTTTCAGATGAGGCGTGCAAAGAACTTTGAAGAGGTGTGGAGACCATGCAGGGTAAATTCGTCATCGGCAATTGGAAGATGTACAAAACCCAGCAGCAAGCTCGGGAGTTCGTCGAAGAGTTCGCGGGCAGCCGGGCAACTGAGGTGGTAAGCGATGTCTGGAGCGGAATTGCTGTTCCCTTCACGCTGATCGACATCGTACAAAGCGCGGCAAAAGCCAAAAACTGCTCGCTGCACATCGGCGCGCAGAATATGCATCCTGCGGATCAGGGGGCCTTCACCGGTGAAATTGCCCTGGAAATGCTCATCGACCGTGGGGCTGAATTCGCCATTTTGGGACATTCTGAGCGGCGGTTGCTCTTTCACGAGAGCGATGCATTGATCAACAAAAAAGTGCAAAGAGCCCTGCACGGTTCCTTTCGGTCGATTGTGTGCATTGGCGAATCGGCAGAGGAAAATCGCGAGGGCCAAACAAATGCCGTCTTAGAACGGCAACTCTCCGATTCTTTGCGAGGAGTGGAGAGTGCGCATCTCGAGCATTTGATGATCGCATATGAACCAGTCTGGGCGATTGGCACGGGGCAAATGGCTGATTTAGCGCATGTGGAACGAGCGCATCTTTGCTGCCGAACCTGGTTGCTCGCGCACTTTCCCGAGTGCAAAGTGCCCCTTCTTTACGGAGGGTCGGTCTCCCCCCGAAACGCTCGAGAACTTCGCGATGCGTCATTTATCGATGGAATATTGGCGGGTAGTTCCTCCTTATCTGCCGGGGAATTCAAAGAGCTCATTCAAGCGTTTTCAATGTCCTAGATGCAGAGATTGAGCTCTCGGTTTATTATGCCTCGCATTGGCAGCCTCCATTTTCTCATAGGCGAATTTGTGGGCTTGACTGGTCCGCGCGTTTTGCAAAAGGCGCATCAACTCGCCGCCTCACAACTCCCACTCTGATGTGATTTACCTATACTATTTTCTCCTCACAGCTTTTTTGCTTTTTTGCCCCCTGCTCAGCACCCTCATCTTGGTGCAAGAGAGTAAGAGCTTTGGCCTCGGAGCTTCATTCGGAGGTGAAGCGACCTCGCTTTTCGGGACTTCCACTGCCCAAGTTCTCAAAACTATTACCGCCTGGTGTGCGCTGTTTTTCGTCGCGTCTTGTTTTGTCCTTTCGGTTTGGACGACTGGGCTTGAAAAAAGCGCGCAAGCGCGCAATGCCAGCGCCTTGAAAAAGGTCCAGCTTTGACGCTTCCCTTGCGCTACTACGGCGATCCCGTGCTGAGAAAGCGCGCCGAACCGATCGCAAACATCGATCCATCACTTGGCAAGTTGATCGACATCATGGTGGAGACCATGAATGCAGAACGGGGGTGTGGGCTCGCAGCGCCTCAAGTAGGTAAGTCGCTGCGAATCTTCGTAGTACGAGCGGGCGTTGAGGAGGACCTCGACTTGGAAGATTTCGAACGGCTGACCCCACGCGTCTTCATCAACCCCCGCCTATTCGATCCCTCTAAGGAGACCACGTGCAAGGTAGAGGGCTGCCTGTCAATTCCGGCGATCAACGCCGTTATAGACCGCCCTCGAAGCGTCTACGTGGAATATCT
>CAXTAX010000154.1:0-2757 GCA_964241995.1 uncultured bacterium
GCGGCTCTTCCCTAGCGAGTACAGCTTGCAGTTCTTCTAGCACATCGTCATGGACCCCGCAGTCACTCCGCAATTATCCCCAAAACACTTTCCTGGAATGCCACGCATTGTTTTTACACATCATTCGAAAATACCCAATTGCTGATCGCGTATCAAACGTCCCTTCCGATAATCAACAAGCCACCCCTTATGGGGTTGCAGTTGGCGAATTAGATGCATTTCTCTTAAATCTATGGAGCAAATCGATGAGATATTTGGGGATTCACCACGATTGTCTCAAAAAGCTCAAAGGACACTTACCTGAACAAGATTCCGCAGTCATCGATCAACGCAGTGCTTGTTCGCTTTGCACCAAGCGATGGAGCGATATCAATAATCAACGCATGCAAAGCAAAATGCTCGCACTTCAGCCCCGATCTAAACGACGGAAATATGAGACCTTGCTTCCCACAAAAACGAGGAGCTTTCAAAACGAGTGCGAAGAGGATCTTCCACTAGCTGATGCATCATATTTCCTTCACAAAAAAAGCGGCGTGAAAAGACTGATTTAACGTCTGGTTTCGCATCTGTTCAAGCTGTGGGTTGCGACGAAAGTTGCATCGCTTGCCACATTTTGTGAAAAGGCGCGCAAGTATGCATCAAATCGCGTTGCTTTCCACGTGCCATCAGCTCTCCCCCGTCGAGGTAAAGAATCTCATCCGCATCCTCGATAGTCGAAAGGCGATGGGCGATGACGATAAGCGTCAACTGGCCCCGAAGCTCCCCGAGGGTCTGCCGAATTTGTGCTTCTGTTAGGGCATCGAGTGCAGACGTCGCCTCATCGAGAATGAGAATAGGGGCTCGCCGCGCGAGCGCGCGCGCAATCGCTAAGCGCTGAAGTTGACCACCTGAAAAGTTTTTGCCTCCTTCTGCAAGCATTTCGTCGTACCCCGCTGGCAGGTCTTTAATGAACTGGTGCGCACGCGCCTTTTCACAGGCAAAAATGATCTCCTTTAGATCGATCTCTCGCCCAAAGGCGATATTTTCGGCAATGGTCCCCCGAAGGAAAAAGGGATGCTGAGGTACATAGGCGATTTGATTGCGCAGCGACACTTGAGTCAACTGGCAGAGCTCGAGACCATCTAGAGAGACCTTTCCTTTGTCGACGTCATACAAGCGCGCGAGAAGCTTGATGAGGGAGGACTTTCCCGCCCCGGTTGGACCCACGATCGCGCAAAATCCCCCTTTGCGAACGGTAAATGAGAGATCGCGGAGCACCCAAGGACCCTCTTTACGATAGCGGAACCAAACGCCGGCAAACTCGATGCGCTCGCCAAAAAGGGGCATGGTGATGGCGTTAGGTGCATCGCGAATCTCTGAATGCGCATGAAAGACTTTCAAAAGGCGATCGGCAGCAACTGCACCTCGCTGAATCAAGGCATTTTGCTCGGCAATTTTTTTGACTTGTTCGTAGATTAAGTAGATCAGGCCGCAGTACCCAATAAGGTCCCCCCATTCGATCTGCGCGACTTGCACCCCCCAGAAGATCACTCCGACAAAGAAGATCGAGCATGCGAAGTGCACAACGGGGCGAAGGAATAACCTGTAGCGAAGTTCGCGAAGTTCCAATCGGGTCAAATGCGCATTGACGCGCTCAAAGCGTTGACTGGCGAATTGCTCGACCGCAAACAGCTTGATGCTTTGAATTCCCGAGAGTAAATCGACGAGAAGTGAAGTCCCCTCCTCTTTCTGATGTAACGTCTGAAAAGATAATGCTTTAAAGCGCCGCATAATCAGGAAGATGAAGAGGGCTAAAATGGGCAACTCAATAAAGACTACGAGAAATAATCCCGGGGACATCCAATAGAGGTAGACCAGCGAACTGATGACGAGAATTGGGGTTTGCCAGTAGTTGAAAAGGAGAGAATTGACCGCAGAAGCCGCCATGGACGCGTCTTGGGAAATGCGGGTCACCATCTCCCCTAATGGATGCTCTTGATGATACCTCATGGGCAATGACTGCAGATGATCGAAGGTGCTCTGACTCAAATCTCGACAGAGCTTTAATTGAATGAGCCCGGTCATGTAGTTCAAGAAGCAACCGCTGAGAACTTTGAAGAGCCCAATCCCAAGCAGCAATGCGATGAGGCGCGAAAACCCTCGCTCGAGGTGCAAGTACCCCCTCAAGCGCACAAGGGGCGAGGTATTGGTTTTTTCCCGCTGCTCGGCAAGATAGCGCGTGGCCCCTTCCCGGGTAATATACCCTTGCCCGCTCGGATCAATGCGCTGCCAATTGCGCTCAATTTCACGATGACTGAGGTGCTGATCTTTACCGCGATTTTGGTTGAACAGCTCAAATGCATCTACGCTTTGGGGATTCAACAGCCTTACGCTCAGCATTTCAGCTTGCGAGGCAAGGGTCGATAGCACCATCGCAAAGCCCGCAGCCCAAACTAAGCCCAATCGCTGGCGTTTGGCGAATGCAAGGTAGATCAGTCCCCTCATGGGGCACGTGCGCAAACGCGCATGCTTATAAAGAAACTTGGGTCCGTATGGCTCATGAAAAGCATCAGCTAGAGGCGAGTTGCGAGTGGGTGGTGAAACACCCCAACTTGCGAAACTTTTCATGGCGCTTGTCCAAGAGAAGTTTCGCGTCTAGGGGCAGTAAACGCTCAAGGCGCTCTTCTAAAAATTGGCGAACCGCGAGAAACATCGCCCCCGCATCGCAATGCGCTCCAATGTTTGGCTCTTGAATGACAGAGTCGATCACCCCAAAGG
>CAXTAX010000155.1:0-773 GCA_964241995.1 uncultured bacterium
ATACTACGGGGAAAATTTGACGATGAGCTACGACCACAACCAGGTCTCTTGCCATTTCGATTCGACCTGATTGTGGTCGTAGCTCATCGTCAAATTTTCCCCGTAGTATTTTATAAAAGACCACCATACCAAACTCGCAAATTGCGCTGAGGCGCCTCGGCGATTTACCAAAGCGGCCAAGGCGGATATGGAGAAGTGCCCTTTTCCAAGTCTCAATGGCCGCATTTGCCCTTTGCGGTTTGGGCGAACTTGCGTATAGTTGGGACAAATCTCTCTTTTCCGAATCACGCGCTTGCGTTCATGAAAAAAAAATCTGGCGCTAAGCGCCCAAGGTCCTGTCCAGGCCGCACCGAGCGACCTGACGCAAAATCCCCCCCCTCCCGTAGAGCCCTGCAGAAATCGACTCTCGCAAACTCTTCATCTCCTCTGACCCACGCGCTGCAACGCCACATGCAGAGCGAGGGCTTCAGGCCTCAAAGGCTAGAGGAAATTGCGAGTGATCTCGGCATTTCCCCATCGCAACTCCCCTTCTTGCAGAAAACGGCCCAGCAATTGCAGCGCGAGGGGTGGCTGCAAATCGACGCCGAGGGAAATTGCGCGACCATCAGCCCTCTGCTCATTGAGGGAAATTTGAGTGTGCATCCCAAGGGATTTGGGTTTTTGCAGTCCAAAGCTGAACTCTCGCTCCCCTTTTGGCGGGGTGAGCTGTTTATCGCGCGCCCGAACATGGGAGATGCCATCAACGGCGATTTTGTGCGCGCTCAGGTGTACAC
>CAXTAX010000155.1:783-2746 GCA_964241995.1 uncultured bacterium
GGTGTACACCGATCGCATTTCTCCGAAGGGACCTGAAGGGCGCGTTGTCGAATTGTTGCGCCGCAGTCACAAAAGCGCCGTGGCGACGCTGGCGCGAGAGGGCAATCACGACACTTTTTTCGCCTATTGCAGCCTCTTTCCAGGAAAGCTCATTCTTCTGCAAGCCGGTGCACTGCAGGGACTCAAGGCTGGGGATCGTGTCTTATTTCAGCTTGTGCAATCGAGTGGAGATGCGGAAAAAGGAGCGGGGATCATCTGCGAAAATCTCGCCTCAATTGACGATGCCTCACAAGATATTCCCATTGCCATTCGGGAGTTTGGCTTACCAAACCAACACTCCGCATTGGCTTTAGAAGAGGCCATCGCCTTCGGCACGAAAATTACCCCTGAGAACCTAGATGGAAGAGTCGACTTGCGTCGTTGGGAGATCTTCACCATCGATCCCGATACAGCCAAAGATTTCGACGATGCCCTCTCGCTCTACCAACATGATGGGCGCTATCACTTGGGAGTGCACATCGCCGATGTCGCGCATTTCGTTCAGCCCGAATCCCATCTAGACCGGGAAGCCCGAACGCGGTGTAACTCGACCTATTTTCCCAACAAGTGCATCCCCATGCTCCCGGGGGAATTGTCCGACAACCTGTGTAGTTTAAAGCCCGAGGTCGATCGCCTCACGGTCTCTGTGCTCATGCAATTTGATTTGGAAGGCAGGTTGCTCGGCAGCGAAATCCACAGGTCAGTCATCTGCAGCAAGCGCCGGCTCACCTACGGTCAAGCGAGCCAAATCCTTGCGAAAAAGATGGAAAGCCCCCACGAAAAAGCGCTACAACTGATGTCGCAACTTTGCAAATTGCTCAAGGCAAAGCGGCAGCGCCGGGGAAGTATCGACCTCTCTATCCCTGAGTGGGTCGTCAAGTGCGATGCAGCTGGCAATCCCTACGACCTCGAGCTTCACGAGTACGATGTCTCTCATCAACTCGTCGAGGAGTTTATGCTCAAAACCAATGAGGTAGTCGCCAAGACCCTTGCTAATCGCGACTTGCCCCTCATCACCCGCGTTCATGAGCCCCCGTCTGAGGATTCCTTGGCGAATTTTGCCGCATACGCCGGCGCGTTTGGATACACCCTCAAATCTCCTATTGGTCCCGATCAACTGCAGAAGTTATTCGACGAGGTGCGCGATCAGCCCTTTGCCCCCCAGCTTTTTTTAAGCTACGTCAAAAGCATGAAGCAAGCTACTTACGATACCTGCAACATCGGGCATTTCGGATTAGCTCTTGCGCATTACTGCCACTTCACCAGCCCCATTCGACGCTATGTCGATTTGACCGTAATGCGCTCTCTCTTCGCTCCTCCTCCTGCTGAACGGGAGTTGGGGGCCATTGCTCTTGAATGCTCAGACCGGGAACGAGTCAGCGCTAAGGCCGAATGGGCCGTTCTCGCCCTCAAAAAGTTACGCTTGTTGGAGGCGAAATGGCGCAGTGGCGAACGCAGGTTCGCCGCCTCGATCACAAAGGTGAACCTCACCGGCATTACCTTCGAACTCACCGCGTATACCCTTGAGGGCTTTTTGCATATTTCACAACTCGGAGATGAGTACTTGCAGTTCGACAAAAGGGATTTAAGCCTGCGTGGAAAAAGCGGACAGGACTTTTGCCGTGGGGACTCGATCACTCTGAAGTTGCTCAAAGTCGATCTCATCGCTCAGCAAGCCGAGTGGGCGATCTCTCAAGCAGCCGTATAGTCTTATGACCCGGCGATTCAGCAATTTGCCACATAGAGCGCGCGATGAAAAAGTACTTTATCTCAGGACTCATCGTCCTGCTTCCGTTGGTCATCACGATCTCGATCGTCAACTTCTTTGTCAATGTCCTCACCAAGCCCTTTTTAAATGCGACGAATCTAATCGGGTTGTATTTCGGAGTTTTGAGCAGTCACTGGACTCCGGTGATCTCCAAGC
>CAXTAX010000156.1:0-2733 GCA_964241995.1 uncultured bacterium
GGCGTACGCGTTGTGCAGGGCGCCGCTCCAGTTCCATGGAGTGACCTGAGCTCCGCAGATCCTTGGGATCTTCTATTCGGCGAAGGGCCCACGCAAAATGACCTGTGCGATAAATGGTCGCTGGAGACCACTGCAAAAGATTTGCAGGGCTTTGGACTTTGCGATCAGAATTGGCAAGGGCTCTGCGAGGAATTGCGCAATTCTCGTCGGCGGCTTCATCCCTTGAGGGGCTGCGACCAAATGCTGCAGCTCTCCAATTACACCAATAGCTGCATTCATGCCTTGCTGCACTGCATTCGGCATGTCGAAGACCATCGAGACCCAAGTGTATTTGACGAAATGGCGACGAAACACTTCGGTAACATCTTGCGCTTTCGCCATCTTTACAACGCGCGTGACGAGGCGCTCTCTCCACCGAGGCCACCGCGCCGCCGCATGCTCAGTTGGGAGAGTCAAGGCCCTAGACCGACGCCCAACGAGGCCACAGAGGCAAGGCGCAACCGCACTCTCAAACATTTATCTGGGGGCATGATTCACTCGTTGCTGACCATGAGCCCCATAGCGTTTGAATGCAGAATCTCGATGGTCAAAATCTTCATCTTTTTAGCCGCGGCGATTGAGTAGCGCCGTTGACCCATTTGGAGATATACTAAAATTTAAGACGCATGCTCTTGGCCCACGCGCACTCCATGCACTATTTCGATTACCAAACCGCTTCATTTCCCACCGAAAGTGTCGCAGCGGCGATGCATCCTTACCAGCGCCAGCAGTTCAGCTCGCTGCTCTCAGTGCACGAGGTGGGGGAAGCGATTCATCCGGCTCTTGACCAAGCGCGGGAGCACGTGCGTGCCCTTTTAGGCGCGACCGATGAAGATGCCGTGCTCTTAGCACCCTCAGGGGCCGCTGCCGTCAATCAAATCGTCTATGGGGTATGGGCGGGCGAGTCGCGCGTTTTGGGCAAAAACCACTACCTCGCCAGCCAAAACGACGAAGCTGCAGCCATTTTAAGCATCGAACGCCTCGAGGATTTTGATTGCCATCACGACCTTTTAGCTGTCAACGACGAGGGGGTCGTCACAGAGCAAGAGCTGCGCCGGGCCCTCACCCCCAGAACTGCACTCGTGTCCTTGAGCCTCGTCAATGGTTTGACAGGGGTGGTGCAGCCCTTGTCGGAGATCGCGAGCATTTGCCGCGATGAAGGCGTCTTACTTCATATCGACTTAACCCATGCCCTTACCTCTCTGCCCATCGAGGTGGAGCGCTGGGGCATCGATTTTGCCACTTTTAGTGGGGAGCAATTACACGGCCCTAAAGGTACCGGAGCGCTATTTGCCCGTAGAGGGCTCGAGCTGTCCCCTTTAGTCGCCACAGGCCAAGAGAGCATTTGCTATTCCACACAAATTCCCGGGGCGCTTGTGGGCCTAGGGCAAGCAGCACTTGAGACGAATCAGCGGCGCGAACAGGTCAACACCCAAGTTGCGCATGTGCGTTATCGCTTCGAAAAAGAACTATGCGCCCAGTGCCCCGAAGTGCGCCCACTTTTAGAGGATCTCGACCGCGTCCCCAACATCGCCATTTTGGCATTTCCCAACGTGAACAATGAGGTGATGGCCTATCGCCTCAGCCGCGCGCGCATCTTTGCCACCTTTGGTGGCGGGCTCTACCAGCAAGTGCAGTACTTATTGAGCGCGATGGGGATCGCGTCATCTTTAGCGCAATGCGCACTATCGTTTAGCTTTTCCCACTTGACGAGCCTTGAATCGGCGATCGCAGCGGCGCGCGAGATTGGAGGCATATATCGCGCGTTGCAAAAGCTCTCTGTCAAGCTTGGCTGAGCAACTCAAAAAACTCCGCGCTTTAATCTAGTGGGTGCAGGGATTAATGCTGTATAGTAAAATTGCCTTACTTTGCAACTATCCTCACCGATATTTAAGAAATTATTTAATAGTAGCAAGTTTAAAAGACTCATCTAAATTACAATTTGATAATAAAATTGGCGCTGCTAAGTTACATCGGTTTTCATTTGCGACTGATGCATCAAATACAGTCTCTGAGACTCCAAAAGTAAATTATTTGATTCTTTAATTAGTTCGAAATTCTGTGATGATAGAAATTTTTGATTTGCATCAATTTTAGCTAAAACTGTTTCAAATCTTCTGTCCGATTTTTCTGAGAGATCTTTCCATTCCTCAGGAGATCTTTCAAATTTTTTTAGTTTCGCTGTAAGATCTTCAAGTTTTTTTCTCTGAATCGCTTCTGAATTTCTCAAATTTCTTATCCAAAGCAGAAGAGTATGCCTCGAGTTTTGTATTGAATTGATTGAGAAAAAAGGCTGGGCCACCAACAAATCCTGCGAGTGTAATTGCCGTCTTTACATTATCGCCAGTGAACAAATCTGCTCTAAGAAGAACCCCTCTTTGGTGGCTACGCTTTTGTAGAGTAGTAATCGATGGTTCTAACAGCTGTTTATGCAATGCGCCCACTCTAATGGCAGGAGTGCAAGGATAGGATGCTATTTTACAGATTTTCATAAAAACCTCTGATTTTAATCATGGTGATTCTTTAAATTTTATCAAGTGCCCATTTTTGGGGCGATATATTGAGCGGTAGACCCGCAAAATGCTCTTCCAGTTTCAGCTGCTTTTTTGTGACTTTATGTGTTGGAAGTCAAAGCTGAACTGCGGGAAGCAATTACACGGTCCTAAAGGTATCGGAGCACTATTTGCCGGCAGA
>CAXTAX010000157.1:0-1598 GCA_964241995.1 uncultured bacterium
AAATTTGCGAGAGGCGGTTCATCTTCATCTGCATCTCAAACATGTCGGTGATCGAAAGCGAGCTTCCCGCGCTCTTGAGCGTCGAGAGTTTTTGGTTGACGATGTCGGTCTGGTCGGCAACGTAGGAAAAGAGCAAGCCCACAGGTATGCCGCGTTGCTCGTTGCCGGTGTTCCAAACCTGTGTAACGTTAGTGCTTGGTGATGCTGTCGCGGCAAAAGTCTTAGTCGGACTGTAGCCACCACTTCCTTGCGCGATACTTTGGGGTGTAGTCATGATTGAACCTCTAAATTGGGCGAGTTTCCAGATGTCAACTGTGTGTGCCGCAAAGGTGCGGTATTCAGTGAATGCCTATATTGCCTGATAATTGAACAGGAAAATAAAGGCAAACAACTAGTTTATTTTCCAATTTTTTCGACCACGCGCTTATAGGCAATGTAGCCGTGCATAAGCAGAGTAATGCGCATAAAGGCCTCTTGATTGGTGCCTTCGCGCAAAAATGTGCGAATGTGCGCGATTTTTTTATCGATTTCTGCGGTAATGCGCTTTACCTCAGCGGGCTTTTTCTTTAGGTCTCGCTCGAGTTCATATTCGAATTTTAAAGCGGTTTTGGACCCCTTTTGTTGCATACCAAACATACGTTAGACTCTCCTTTAAGAGTTACTGGTAAGAATTGCTGAAATGTTCTTCAAATCTTCCTACTTAAAAAAAGCCAGCAGATTTTTTCTTCAAGTCTTTATCGATCCACTCCAAGGAGAGCTTGCAGAGATTTTTTACCGATGGATCATCGGTTTTCCCATTGGCATCTTGAATGAGCTTTTCCCCTTGCGCACGTGTTTTGGGATCAAATGAAAGGCTGATCCCCAAAAAGGCACGTGCTAAGTGGTGTTCGGGCTCGTGATCGACGACGACCTGGAAAAGGGCGATAGCCTTTTCGACTTCCAGCTTGTTGAGTGCGATGAAGCCAAATCCCACTCTCGGGGCGGTGCTTTCGGGTTCGAGGATCTGCGCAGCGGAAAAGAGCTTGATGGCGCTATCTTCATCGAGTTGGTTGACTGCGATTAAGCCCGCCTCAATAAGCGAGGCGAAATCCCCGCGCAGCTCAGCAATGATCTGTTGTGCCATAAGACACCTCCTAACAATCTATAAAATCCAATGCGCTTATTATTGAAGCGATGTGGGGGTAAAGTACCTAGCCCGTTGTAACTCTTGGGACTAACTCGGGCAGGGCGATTTCCCGCGTTCGAGGTTCACTTCTCTATGCGTCAAGTGTGTTAAATTCACAAGCCATTGTAATTGATGCGATAGCGAATTCCCTGCTTTTGCAAGATGACTGAGTCGGGGCGAATACTCACCACCAACATATCGTCGAGCGAATCGCCCCGCTGAAAAATGCGTCCATTGACCATCACCGCGACATCGATATTCGATCGTTTCGTCACACCATTGACAACGTAGCGACTAGACAGATCGATCGCATTTTGATCATCATCGCCGCCGCTGCGCAAAACGCTCAGGTTTTCTACCCCCTTGACTCCGGGCATTTCGTGCGCTTGCGCGATGAGTGCCTGCAGATTCGCTTGTTTACTGGGGGGTAGAG
>CAXTAX010000157.1:1608-2719 GCA_964241995.1 uncultured bacterium
GGGGTAGAGTTCCCGCGATGAGCAGATCTTGCCCTTGGAATTGACCTACTAATTCCCCAGGCGCGATCTCCGCAAGCTGGCGATTGACCAGCGCTGTTGTGGAGTCGACGGCGAGGATGTCCAATTTGAGCTGACCGAAAAACGGGAAATGCACCGCCATATACTGCTTGAGCTTATCGAGTTGGTCTTGCTGGGGAAACACTCCACTCAAGAGAAACTCTCCGGGGGATGGGCTGGTCAAGGTGATTTCTGGCCAAGTGCGCGTCAAAACTTGGTTGAACTCCCTGCAAAGGGCATCGTCGACGATGAGGCCATGCACGTCAATTTCGAGATGTGGAAGGCGCGCTTTGATTTTTTCGACAGCTTCTGTACGCACCGTGAGCGAGCTCACATGCCCCTGCAATAAAACCTTCTCCTCTTGTGGGCTGAAGGTAAAGGAAAAGGGATAGGTCTCGAGTACACTGCTGAGGACTTGGTTCTCCCAAGCGGGCGCTTGATGCGCCAGTGGACGGTCGCGCATCAGGGTAAGTGTGAGCAATAGAGTGAGCGCCAACAGCGCACCAGCGGCTATGCTCGCCCAAAGCGACCAGCTATTTTGCCACAGAGCCGCCCATTTACTCAGCGTAGGGAGCGCAGGCGCGGAAATTTGTTGCGCCCCGATGCTGGAAGCTAGAGATTTTGCATCGGAAACTGCAGATTCCTGCATCGCGATGCGCTCTTTAATGGGAATGGGCGGGGCGATGATTGCCTTTTGCTGGGCCTTGCGATCGACCAACATCAACGTCGTAGAGCCGAGGGTGACAAGAGCGCTCACAGTTTGCGTCGACAGTGTGTCGATCTTTTCCCCATTGACCAAGACGCCGTTTCGACTCTTGAGATCTTCGAGGACTAATTTTCCCTCATCTTGCAAAGAGAGCTTCAGGTGTTGCTTGGACACGCTCAAATCGGTCAGGACAATATCGCAACTGCTACCGTCACTGCCGATGATGTAGCTCTTACCCTCCTCAAGATTCATCTGGGCGCCGCTGTTGGGCCCAGCGAGTATTTTTAAATGCCAGCGCTTGCCCTTTTGCTCTTTAGCGGCGGCCCCACCAAATGCAGCGTCGAAATC
>CAXTAX010000158.1:0-2653 GCA_964241995.1 uncultured bacterium
TGTCTTCATCGAGGGTGGCGAGTTCATCGAGAAGGTTTTGGCGCATTTCTTTGCGGCGCTCGAGAAGGTCTGCGGGAATTTCGGCGGTGTCGAACGTTGCACCGAGTGATTCACTGTGAAATAGATAGGCTTTCATCGAAATGAGATCGCACATCCCAAGGAAACCCCCTTCAGCGCCGATCGGGCAATGAACAGGTATGGCGTTCGCTCCGAGTTTTTCGCGCATCGACTCCACTGCGGCAAAGAAATCGGCACCGGTGCGATCCATTTTATTGACAAATGCGATGCGGGGTACGCCGTACTTGTTGGCTTGGCGCCAAACGGTCTCCGACTGGGGCTCCACTCCCGAAACCGCGCAAAATACCGCGCAGGCACCATCGAGTACTCTCAGGGATCGCTCCACTTCAATGGTGAAATCGACGTGTCCAGGGGTATCGATGATGTTGATTTTGCTCTCGCCCCAAAAGACTGTCGTGGATGCTGAGGTGATGGTAATGCCGCGCTCACGCTCTTGCACCATCCAATCCATCGTCGCTGCACCCTCGTGCACCTCTCCTAGGCGATGCGTGCGCCCCGAATAGTAGAGAATGCGCTCAGTCGTCGTCGTTTTTCCCGCGTCGATGTGCGCCATAATCCCAACGTTGCGCACAAGGTCGATTTTGTCCCGTTCTGGTCGTGCCATTTGGCGAATCCCTCGATTATTTGTAGTGCGCGTAGGCTTTATTCGCGTCGGCCATTCGGTGCGTCTCATCGCGCTTTTTGATCGTCGCTCCCTGGTTTTTGAAGCAGTCAGCCAGTTCCGTCGAAAGGGCTTCGATCATCGAGCGCCCCGGTTTTTTGCGGGCAAAATCGATGATCCACTTAAAGGTGAGTGAAGTGCGGCGAGCTGGCGGCACTTCAGTTGGCACTTGGTACGTGGCTCCACCAACGCGCTTGGAATTGACCTCGACGGTTGGCTTAGCATTTTCGACGGCTTTTTCAAAAGCGTCGAGGGGATCTCCAACTCCCAATTTAGTCGCGAGTTTGTCCAAAGATTGATACACAATGTGTCGAGCCAGGGATTTTTTGCCCTGAAGCATGACCTTGTTGATGAACTTTGCCAGGAGTACGCTCGAAAAGAGGGGATCTGGGTCGATGATGCGCTTTTGCGCGCGATGTCTTCGCGACATATTGTACCTTTTACTGTGGAGTTCTCGAAGTGGGGAAAACGCCAATCCCACCAATCCCATCAGGGCTTGTCGATTGGCGCAAGTCCGTGTTCCCCCTGCTTCGCGGCATACTAAGCACGAGATTCGTATCGCTAGCTACCAAGAGGAGAAAAGAGTTTAGATGCGGGGGGGTGAAAAGCACTATTTTTTAGGGCGCTTAGCACCGTATTTAGAGCGTGATTGCTTCCGATCTTTGACACCAGCGCAGTCAAGAGCACCTCGAACGATGTGGTAACGTACGCCGGGTAGATCTTTTACGCGCCCTCCTCGGACCAGGACGATGCTGTGCTCTTGGAGGTTGTGTCCCTCTCCGCCGATATAAGCAATGACCTCTTCACCGTTGGATAGTTTGACCCAGGCCACTTTGCGCAGTGCAGAGTTGGGTTTTTTCGGCGTTTTGGTCTTGACCTGCAAACAGACTCCACGCCGTTGAGGGCAAGCCTGCAATGCGGGCGCTCCAGAGCGGGCGGTGGGGGCCGTGCGCCCATGACGTACAAGCTGGTTGAGTGTGGGCATGTTTCAAAAATTCCCGTAAATATTTACTCATTTAAGATAAGCCGAAATTCCCTTTCCCTCAAGTCCCCGGACGAGATTTGTTCAAAGCTTCCCGCTCCTCCATCGATCGCCAAATTGTTCTGCGAACCGCTGACTTAAGTGATAGCCGGCTTTTGTGGTTATGGACTAATGATGCAAAAACCCGCAGCGCTTCGCTCTATACAGAGCCGATCAGTTGGTTGCAGCACCTGCGGTGGTTTCGCGCCGCATTGGGGGAAACCCGTCAGCGTATATTCGTTGCGCACCTTCCGGGGTTGGCAGGCGAGTTCGTCGGCGTCGTGCGTTGCGAAGTGCATGGCCAAGACCCGATTGGGGAAGTTTCGCTGAACCTCGCGCCCACGATGCGGGGCTTTGGATGGGGACATAGTATATTGTCGGCGAGTTGTTCCCGATTTCTACGAGAGCTTCCCATCGAGCGGTTGCGCGCGCAAATCAAGTCCAATAATGGAGCTTCGGCGGGGGTCTTTCGCGGCGCGGGCTTTGCACCACAACAAAAACACACTCCTATGTCGAGCCCAGCTGTAGAGGTGTGGATCTTCGACCCACATGTGCACAGGCGCCCAAATCTCGCGATCTATAGCGATTGACAAAGTGCATTGGGCATTATCATTATTGGGTAAGGGGACATCCCTTGCGCGAAAAAGACGAGCGCCTCGATACTTCGCTGCAGCTTCGGGCCAGATAGCTCAGTCGGTAGAGCAGAGGACTGAAAATCCTTGTGTCGCTGGTTCGATTCCAGTTCTGGCCAATTCGCCCGCTTGTGCAGTCACTTGTGGGCGCACGGGCAACTTCGACCTACATTCTAAGACTATGCGCGTCGAAAAAAGACGCTGCACGGTCCCGCTCTTGAGAAAGTTGCCCCTATCTCTATCAACGAGATGATCGGGCAT
>CAXTAX010000159.1:0-2649 GCA_964241995.1 uncultured bacterium
TGCCCGCACTGCTCAAAGACCCCGTGTACTTGACTTGGTGGTGATCAAAGCGCTTGGCAGCCGCATCGTATTCCCCACCTACATCGACCACAAATTCAGCATTCTCGATGCAATCGATCTTGCGAGTGCGGGTGATTTTGTCGATATCGATGCAATCGGTACAGATTAATAGTGCGCAAGCAGTAATTTCATCCGCGTGGAAATTCCCGTTGTGCGTTGCACAACTCCTAGCGGTCTTGTGTGACAAAATGGCGCTCGCGAGGTTTCAATAAATTTTACATTATTGTGAGCAGAGCAATTTGACTCAACGTCGACTCTCTTGAGATGAACGCGCCCTGGGTGACGAGCTGCTTTTCAAAAATAGAGGGGGCCGCTAACCTCGGTTAGCTTAGTTCCATGCCAGTAGTACCCACTCACTTGGCAACTGGACAAAACGGCTACGAAAGGAAATTTTCGTGGGGTAAATTGGCGATGAGTTGCTCATTTAGTTTGTGCAATTGGTCTTCTGGTACATTGGAAATTTCAAGTCGGACTAGATGCCCCTCGAAGTCGTCGCCCATCAAACGACACCCCCTTCCAAGGCACGGGTAATTAGGTGCACCTAGCGATTGTCGAAAGTTTCATTTCCCTGTCGGAAATCGCCATCATCACGGTAATCATCGATTACCTACTCTCCTTTCTTTGGAATACACGTGCAATGGATGCCATATTTGGCATCCTGGCTTTTTTCTTTCTCTTCGTCTTCGCGACTTGGCTGCGCTTTCCAGTCCTGGAAAAGATTCTCTATTACTTCATCAACGCCGCAGGGGTCACTACCCTGGTGCTGTTTCAGCCCGAATTGCGTATGGCGCTCACAAAATTGGGAATTCGCGGGCGGAAGTATCGAGAAATCGCCGAGTTTGACCACTTTTTGGACTCTTTAGCCACATCGGTATACAGGCTAGCCGAAAAACGGATCGGCGCGCTGATTTTGCTGGAAAACCACGATCTACTCGACGAATTTTCCAATCAAGCAGTGGTGCTCAACGCCAAATTTTCCTCTGAATTTCTCGAGACCATCTTCATGCCCAATACCCCGCTACATGACGGAGCAATCATTGTGCGAGGAACACAAATCCTTTCTGCTGCGACCATTTTGCCCCTCGCTGACGAGAGTCAGCAGCTTACCAAATCGATGGGAACGCGCCATAGAGCGGGTTTGGGAGTGAGTCAGCGCACCGACGCCCTCGTCATCGTAGTCTCCGAAGAGAGCGGCAAAGTTTCACTCGCCCGTGACGGAATCATGACGCGAGGGGTTAAAATCGATCGATTTAAAGCTATATTGCGCAACGTCTTTTCAGCGCCTCACCTCAAGGTGAAATGAGTAGGTATTGAAGATGAAGTACTTTAATTACGAGTGGACCAATCATTGGCAACGCAAATCTTTTGCCCTCTTTTTGGCCTTTTGCATTTGGTATGCTACGAGTGAATCGCTGCAAAAGACTCGAACTTTCCCCGATGTACCCGTCACGGTCGTGCATCTCGCTCCCGATCGCACCATTGCGGGTATTTCACCAGGTGGGGTCATTCTTGAAAAAACGACCCTTGTGCTCAAGGGTAAAAGGGCGGGCATCACCAAGCTTGGGAGCAACCAAGTTGAAGTGCTCATCGATGCGCAGGGCAGAGATCGACCTTGGGTCGAAAAGATCAAGATCAATCAACTCAAATGCGCTTCTCAAGATCTATCCCGTATCGTGCACAAAGTGGAGCTCGGGGAGATCAACGTCCCATTGGTGCCAGCGGTGCACGATTCTGTCCCCTTCACTCTGGGGGTCAGCGGTCAATTGAGCGATGCCACTTTTGGGCTCGTGGATTTCTGGCCTCGTAGGGAAAAGCACATGCTCTTTGGTCCCGAACTGTCGATTCGAGAGCTTCAGCATAGGGGATTTAGCGTGGAAATCGACTTGGCAAAGGTCGACGTCGATCAACTTAAAAGACAATGGGATGCGGACGGAGGTAAAGCCGAGGAAATCGCCTATCGCTATAGCCAACCCGTAAGGTGTAGTGCCATGGCGACATTGCCCAACATCATCTCATTGGTCTCGGCGCAGAGCATGCAGCAAGTGCCTCACCTGTTTTTTCTCTACAACCAAGACTTAGTTTTAGACGCCAACTTACCCGTTAAGCTGGACATCGAGCCAACCAAGCTCGATGCCCGGAACCTCTTGAGTCTCGGCGCGCAGCTCGGAGGAACCTTGGTAGAGACCAACAACGGATATCTCCTTCACGCCCCCTTACTCGTCAAAGGAGTTTCCCAAACGTTTTTGCACATCATTCAAAAGCATTTGACACTAGAAGCTCGCGTGAAAGTCGATGAACTTATTGCGGGTGCCGTGCAGTGGACGTGGTATGTGAAAAACACCCACGAGCTCGAAAGCAGCTACCTTTCCAAAATACGGGAAAGCGAGGTGGAACAAGGATCTTTGCCCGATGCCTTTTTTCGAAGGCGCTTTCAACATTACTTAAGCGCGATGCAAATGCAGACGCAATCCCCCACCTCTTTGACCGTGAAACGCGGTCGCAGATTTTCTCAAGCGGCCAAGCCCCTATGAGAGGAGGAGAAGCGACGCTTGCGAATCGAGGGCGTTACACACCATACATTGGACACAG
>CAXTAX010000160.1:0-2599 GCA_964241995.1 uncultured bacterium
GGGCAAGCCTTCTCGAAAAAGGAGGCGGTCAATTAAAAATTTGCTGGGGGCTTTTCAAAAATGCGCGAACTTTTTTACATTAACTTCATTGGGTCTGAGCGACGAAGTTCAAACAAGGCTTGTTTACTCGACCGCGATCATCGATCGCACTTTGTCGAAAGCACTGCAAAATTGAGGTTGAGACATGACACCGACAAGTGCAAATTCGCCCCCCTTGAATGCGCTTTTTGAATACGCTTCTCGCGAGCCCATCGATGAAGATGAGATGTTTGCCTATGTCTACACCGAAAAGTACGTTCGGTCCGTATTTAAAAGGTCCCCGTTTGAGATGGACAGATTCCAAAGGTCCATCGGGCCTTTGAAAGTCAAGCAACTCGAGGAGCTCGACGAACTGGTGGACATTTTGTTTCGCGAGCGCAAGGTAGAACTCGCGAGATTAGAAACGCGCATTGCGGAGGCCAAAGAGAGTTTAGGCCTGAGAGGGGCAACGGCCCTCAGCGCTGGCAGTGGGGCGGCGGCGATCGTTTGGGGCACGCACGTGAGGGGACAGGGGGGGAGTGCTGCGGGGGTCATCGTCGCGACCTTGGCGATCGCCACATCCTCCATTGTGTACACCTGCATTCCCCTATTTTGGTCTAAGTGGTCATATGTATATGAGATGGATTTCATAGGGGAACTCAGTAACCATGTCACCGGCATGCACAAAGCTATACATAAAGCTAGGGATATGAAACAGCGCGCGGCAACCTCTGCAGGCGCTGGGACTCAATCACCTCATTTGCCGCGGTCATTTAGTCTGGAGATCCACTCGCCGGAATCCAACTCGGGAGAGAATTTGCTAGTCGCGGAATCGATGCTACGTGGGATCACAGAGTAAAATGGGTTTTCCGTCTGCCCTCAATGCGCGGTGATTCATCGATTGCTTTAGGGCGCCGCCGCCTCAGCTTTTTGAGATGTTGGTTCACTGGAGAAAATGGAGAGCAAAGAAATAGGATGCAAAACTTACTCGCCACACAGCACACCATCGGGGCGTTACAAGCCATCGCGCGCCCGCGCAGCTTTAATAACGATGAACGCGAGCTCCCAGAGCTTTGGCGACGACTCGCCATTGCGAAGCGACCTGCGTGGCAATCGCTCGTCTCATTTGCGGCGATTCCCGTCGATTGGGCCTTTGACAAGGTGGTGAACTTCGCCGAGCACAGAGCTCCCGACTTGGCGTGGCAGTGGAATCGCAAGATTTCCAAAGTGACGATGAATGTCCACACGGTTTGCATGCAAAGCCGCATCGAAACGAGCGCCTGTGTGGCACGCAATTACTGCTCCATGTCCTCAGAGCGATTGAGCTCATGTCTCGGTCTACTCGAGTGGACCTGCGAGGACTTGAGTGCCCGCTACGAGGCGTGCTGGCTGCAAATTAAGCATCTAAATCCCTATATCGCCCCACAGGCGATGAATCGTCCCCGCCCGCAGTGGGTTCCCGATCCCGGAATTTGGCAGTATTTACAGCGGGCGCGCGACTTGGCGGAGCAAATCGATCGCGGACTTCCCCCTCCCCACCATTTTGCCGTAGACTCCCTCACGGGCGAGCAGGCAGCGGAATTGGTCGTCGGCCTCGAACAATTATCTCTACTATTTGAGGCCAAACGAGTGGAGAGGGCGGTGATGCAATACGTCAAACGATATCGACTCGTCGTGACCTTGATGAAAATCGGCATGATCGTCTCCCCCGTGCTGATGATCCTTGCGCCCAAAACTTTGGCGATTCAGCTCGTCTTTCCCCTGCTGAGTGTCGGATGTATTGGCAGTGGTATGGCACTTCATATCAACATTAAGAAGCAATACCGGAAAAATATGGACACTCACGATCGAATATCATGGCTCTTCACCCATGTCATTCACCTCGCCAGCGACTACTATCATGCTGAACTGGCGCGCCGCGAGCAAAGCCAACCTCAAGACTAGGCGAATCCAAGTGATGCAAAACTCACGCACCACATGGCCCACCATCGGGAAGCTACAAGCTATGATGCGGGGGCCCATCTTCACAGTGTTTACTAGTCGTTACCTTTCTAAAGGGATTAAGTAACTCGCAGAAAGCTTGGGCGGCAAATTCCGTCCTCCGAAATTGTTTGTGCGCTATCGACTCTGCGAGGCTATTTCAAAAAGAGCAAGTCAACTTGCAGCCGAAACAAAATAAAAATATGAAGAATGTCTTTACTTAAAGAACTATGAAGATTTTATCAGGAGAGATAACCATGCTAAACCTATGCAATTTTTTTAGAGTCGGGAAAGTGCCAGCAAGCTAAGAGTTTGGCGTTTTTAGACAAACCAACGCGTTTTCTAAACGGTCATATCACATTTGTCAGGCTCACAAAAAAGACATCGCGCATAATCGTGTTACGAAAATTTCCGATCAATTACGAAGCTCGCCAATAACTCGAGACCTGATTGTTATAATCTTACTGATTCTCAATATAATTGAATTTGTTACATTGTCTTTGGGCAGCAAATTAAGTAATGACGAAAAAACTTACTTGAAAACATGCAAAAGAATTGTAAGAAACGAGCTAAATTTGCAATGAAATATTAATTTTAAAAT
>CAXTAX010000161.1:0-2588 GCA_964241995.1 uncultured bacterium
GAGGTAGGGTCCGATGGATGCATGTTCCCCACGAGAGAACAATTCAAAAAGGCGTTGATTCATCAAGGTGCTGCTGAGTTGTATCCCTTGATGGATTCTGTCTGGACTGAGCAAATCTACAATTGCGCTCAAGCCTTCGCGAAAAGGGGTGTCATGCAACGCGCTTTTAAATTCTTCTGCGCATGTAATGCGCCGCGCGCCAATAAACATGCGCGTGGCGCTCAAATATTGATCGAGAGTCTCGAGTGCTTTTTGCTCATGATTTGAGATATCTCCTGGGTGAGTCCGCTGCACAAAAGACAGTGCCTCTTCGTCGCTATCCAGCCCAAATGTATCCGTCAATGTTGTGGATTGTGGGTGAGTGATGAGAAAGTAGACCACTGTAGCTAAATTAGCCAGGTGAGGCGGGTAGCTTCGAGGAACACTGCCGTTTATAGGCGTTTGCAGAGTTTCGGGACCACAAGCGATGTGAATAAAGGAACGTACTTGAGCTGCTAGGTTTTGCAGCTGGCCTGATTCCATGAATTGGTTATATAGCGATCGCACGCCTGCAAATTGCTCTGAGCGCAGAAATTCGGAAGCAAACACACGCACGTTAAATGCTGTGCGATCAGCGCGCCGAATGATATCGACAGTCAATGCCATCCCCGGAAATACCTTAGCAAATAGGGGTTGCAGAAATGCCTCGACTTGATTGCCTAAAGGCCGTGGAACGTTGACGTACTCGAATGCAGTCCACTGCTGTTGGCCGACCAACAAATAGCCCCGGGTACTATGCGCTTGAAGCATGCGATCACTGGGCCCCTCTGCTATGGGTAGAATCTGCCGCAACACGCGCTGCCATCTACTCGATTGCACGAAGTTTTGAAAAGCGGAAAATTGATTTTGCAACACACCATTTGCGCTTTGGAACGCAGAAGCTGCAGCGTTTTGCATTCGATCTCGAAGTCCTTCTGAAGATTCGGGAACTTCGCGATTTTGACCACTTATTCGTGGGGAAACTACCAGAGTTTTTATATTTTCATCTATTTGAACAGGCACTTTTAAATCCTTTTTATTTATAATAACAAATTTTTATTAGTAAGTAAACCAAAAAATCATAAAAATATAATTATGATCTTTGAATACCTCTAATTCAAATGAACTGCCGAGTAAATGCGCGGAGTAATGCCCAAGGAAGTCTGCACGCTGCCAAGCGTTGGGCAAAAAGCGTGAAGTTGAGGGAAAACGACGACAAACCTAGGATCTGCCACGAAAATGGCACAAATGATTGGGCCGGAATAGGGAAGTCCTATGGCAATGGAAACGTTTTGCTGCTCGAGCCGATTGCGGGCGAACGGGTGGCAAACTGCAGTAGAGACCTCGACCCTGACTGAGGCAGAACTCACTCGCATCGTCACGATTATCGGCAAAGACACACGTGGGGCATTTCGACATCTACCTATCAAGCTTAAACGGGGTAGCGATCAACAATTGGTCGAGCTCAAGGATCGCGTCTGCCAAGTCGTCGAGGAGCTTCGGTCGTATCAGGCAACGGGAATTTTTGGATTTGGGCAGTATCCCAGTCGAGATTTTATCAAGACCTTTGGCGTATTGGTTCAGCACTGGGTGCCCTATCCCATGCGGTATATCGCAAACCTCATCCCCATTGTGCGCCGCGCGATTCAGCTGCCCCAAACGCAGCCTTCGCAACTCCCAGGTTATTGCCGCCGCTATCGACCGCCTGTATGCATCATAGCGATGTACAATGTCTCGCAGTGCCTCTTAATCACCCAACTGTGGTATCTCCGCACTCAATCCCTCGATCGACGAGAAAGCTCCATTTCGATGTGGCTTGGAGTCGATGCGAAGGCCCGCACCTACAATGTGCTTCTCGTTTGGTGGACTAGCGTCACCTTGACCAAGATTTACGGCGATCTTAAGACGCTGTCCTTTGCTCGCAATCTTCAAAGGTATATCGAAACCGGAACTAAAATTGCCGGCCTCGCTGATACCACTTTGCGCAAAAGGCATTCCCTAAAGCAAAAGCATTCATCTGCGGGTGCTCCAATCAAGCGGAAGGGGTAGCCGATTCAATTGTTGCGACTGGTTGCGACTGTTTAATTAGGCCCAAGCAGAAAACAGTCAATGTTGAGCACTTTCTGACAATGATCGAAGTGCATGGCACTGGCCTTTGCAGCGCGTGCAAATGCTTTGATGTATTACCTAAAGCAGACTCTTGCATGTGCGTTGCAATGCTTCATGAAAACCAGACGTGTAGGTAATGGATCTTTCCCCGTGTAAAAAAGTTCAGTGCACTGCGGCGAGGTCAGAGGGCAGTGTGGTGCATAATATTGATGCGCTGTTGCCCGACCATCTGCTCGTAAAGATTTTTGATCACCTCGTAGAGGAGCAGGAGACCCTTGAGAGTGCTCGCAGCGTTTCAAAGCGTTGGGATCGCTTGTATCGGGAATCGAGAAAAGTGATTGTCCTGCACTCTTTGAAGGATATGACGGAGCAAGAACGGCTCGGGAGTGTGCTCCTACACAGATTTAGCTCGATTTCCAAAATCGCGGTACCCACACCAACCCATCGTCTCGTCGATGCAC
>CAXTAX010000162.1:0-2548 GCA_964241995.1 uncultured bacterium
GCTTCTCCATACCAGCAAATTGCCGAACTCACACAGCAGATTAGGCCCAATACGAGCACAAATGGTGCTCTGGCCTTTGAGGCACTCGAAGTGAGCCAAGTTTTTTCGAAGCGGAGGTTTTGTTTTTGGTCGCGATGGGCGGGCTTTATGGCGAACGGGTCTGCTTTAGTTTCGACGTCGAGATCGCGATAGCATTCACCTCCCAAAAAATCTCCCCAAAGGGCACGAGCTGATTCGAGTTGGTTTTCATCGAGCACCCAAACTTGCCAAAGGGCATTTTCGGAGCGACTCGGCTCGATGCGGTGGTCGATTTCGCGCTGCGATAGCTGCTGGGCAAAGCGTTTGGCACTTATAAGCGTTTGAGCGTTACCAATGGGACGCATCTTTACAGAGCCTTAGGGGTTATATGGTGCTTTGCACATGTAGCGCGAGGAAAAGAGATGAGCATAAAAAGCGCTAGGCAAGAGGCGAACTCACATGTGAACGTTCTAAATTGTGCCAAGGGATACACCTTTTGTATTTGCGCGAAGTACGCTTTGGGCAGTGCTATATGAGGGACGCAAAGCATCATGCGTGGTCTTTTGGGCTTTGGCCGCTAGAGCAGTGCATCACAATCCTCGAAATGGCCCCTTGCCGGGCGGTTCTCGGGTAAGCTCACGATTGTTAGTCGCTGGAACCACACGAAGGTGATCGGTGGGAGGCGGGTCGTATAGGCAACCGGGACAAAACGCGATGACACTGACCAGAAATAGGACGCGCTTGATCGTATGGTTACCTAGAAAATAGGTCATAAGGTTTCCTCTGCATGCGGAACTGAATGTGAATAGCTTTGAAGGGGTAGGATCTTAGAGTGCAATTTACGATAGTCAATGAAGGCCTTTTGTGTCTTAACTCATTCAAACTTTGATATGCACTGCCCGCCTGGATCCCTCGGCCCATCTGCACCAAAGGCCATCACGCTGCAAGAGGAAGCCGCATCGCCTTGGCGCGCCTCATGCACTAAAGCGATGGGGTAGAGGATTGAGTCTTCTCATCGCTTTGCGCAGAGGATGCTTCCGCGAGGGGGCGAAGCTCGGTGGGCGTTTGAGCGATCAAGACCCGTTTGCCTGGAATTTCGATTAAGTAGAGCTTGGCCCTTGGTCCCAAAACTCGGGAGTCGAGAAATTTGATTAACGACTTCTCGTTGAGAACCGAATCCTTTTGGGTCGTCAGCCGATGCAATAAACGGACGACGATCCATACGGCGATTCCAAATCCGACGGCGATTACCGTCATGCGCATTAAGTCAGTGCGCAGATCGGGGCCCATTGAGCGCAGCGCAACGCCGTCTGGACTTGCAAGTGGCTCGGTGTCCCCCATCTGCAAGGAGAGGGTGTTGGACAAGCGCCTCAAGGATTCACTGAGTGGACTTGCGAAGAAGGAGTACATTGGTGTGAGCATGGTTGCCTCAGATGGTGCTTTCGGGGGCTGCCTTTCTTGCCGCAATTTCTGGCAGTGTAGAGCATAATCCATGACGATGAGTTATTGTCGAATCAGGTCGGTTTTCCCACAATCGAAACCGCTTGAGATCGCCGCGCTGTGTCACAAGCGCGCAATCAAAAAGCAGCCCACTTTACCTGAAAGATGCGTGAAGATCTCCAGAATTTAACCCATCGCGTCCGCGCGCTCATCGAGATAGCTCTCAATTATTGCCGAGAGCGCGTGAGTGCGCGCACCGGCTATTTGCATGGCACAAGGGATGTCAAAGCCACGAGTTGGGACGTCATCTCCGTTGAGGAAAACGCTCTTTTTGCCCTTTTATTGATGCGCTCTCAGAGCGCTCAAAGTACTCTGCAGGCACGTGAACTGCTCACCCAGGTGCTAAAGTTTCAAACAGGTGGAAAGCGAGGAGACTCTTGGGGCGCCTTCCCACGCTTTCTTCACGAATTTCCCGTTGTAGCCCATGCAAATCATCAATGTGCGCTCTTTGCCCTTTTTGCTTTCGCTTTGAAGATGTATCCCAAAGAATGTGGGACCGTTTTGCGCGGCCAACTCGCGACAGCATTGCGGCAATTGCAGGGAGTGATTGCACACGCAACTCCCACGCTTAAAAGTGCAAATCCCCTTGCCCCCTGTGGCATGTTAGCGCTTAGATGGTGGAGAGAAAAGCGCGGGTCTTACGAGGAGTCAAACGCAGACGACCCAATGCCCAGGTGGATTTCGGAATCACCACGAGACCTTTTACAGGCAGAGAGCTTGGGGATTTGGCTCATCTTTTCCACAGCCTTTACTTCGCAAAGCAATATTGACTCGGCAGGGGATGGGTGGGAATTTTGGCATCCTCAAATAGGATGGTGGTTTGGGCCCTATGAGCGCAATCGTCGAACTATTTGTCCTGCAGCGGGCGTCTTGGAACCGGCATTGAGCCCGGACCAATCCGCTCACCTGCGAGATTGGCCGCGCGATGGCCATCTATTACTTCTGGGCTTATTGCCGCCAAAGCTGCTGGAAATTTACGAAGCGACGCCCAATCGCTTGTCAACGAGCTCTCCCGCACAAAAGACTCTGG
>CAXTAX010000163.1:0-2547 GCA_964241995.1 uncultured bacterium
ACGATTTAACATCTGAAAATAGATGATTCCCACCCCACTTCCCAAGAAATATGCCTTTGCACACGGGCTGCTTTTTTCAAACATACATTAAACGAAAGCCCAAGGAGACTTAGAGCTTTGCTTGATCCACAGCGCCGCGCCGCTCTATTCATCAACACTTTGGGTCAAAAATTGGCTCAACATGTAGACCTTGGAAGGCATCACATCAGCCTTGACCGCGTTTGCAAGTTGGGTATTTGGGTGTCTCTTGAGCTGTGACAGAGAAGAGAGGAGCTGATCCAAGTTTGAGGGATCTGAGCAGCGCAGAAGGGATGCAGGTTTGTTACACTTGGTAATAATTTGCGCGAGTCAGGCATCATATATAGTGCGACTGGTTTCGCAGTAAATAGAGCCGTAGATTTTACGAGGAGTTAAGTTATGGTCAGCCCAATCTCAAGCAAACCCCATGATCTTGGCAAATCGCCCCAATCCGCTGAAGGCGTAACAAAACGCGCTAAGCTGGAAACGTCTAGAGACTGTAAATACCTCGGTGCTGCTGCAGGCATGATTAGCGGGGCTATTTGCTGTATGATCCCCAAACAGAGCGAGCTTGGAGGTGTTCTCATCGTCTGTGCACTCTTTCTTGCTACACTCGGACAACGCGACAATGTGCATGCCCATCGCCTTCCAGCTAGCGATAGCAAATTTCTTTACAAACGAGAGGGTGGAGAAAAGCCCCCTGTTTTTCAAAAGGTCAAAAGCATCTTTTCAGAAATATTTCATCGCTAATCTTCGTGTACTTTGACGGTGCGGAGAAGTCTCTTAGCCCGCTCATTTCAGAATTTCTCTGAGGGGCAGAGCGTCTTTGCACGCGTCTCGTTCCCCACCAGCTATTTGGACGCGACGACATTGGCGAACTGAAGTCGAGTCGATAAGATTTGCCGATGTGTTCGCGAAGCAAGCTTGAAGCAGGCCTAAAGAAGTCTATTACGCCCGTAGTTCCCGCAACCTGAGGCTCACCTCTTGCAAATCGGGGAGATGTTTTTGAAGGCTTAAGGATTGTTCGATGTTACGGCAATTACTCATCACTGTGCTGTGATCTCGTTGAAATATCTCTCCGATCTTGACGAAGGGGAGATGTAATTCTGAGCGGCACAGGTACATCGCCAAGCGCCGTGGACGTGTGAATTCACGACTTTGCGACTTGCCGATGAGATCTGCGCTTAAAATGCCAAAGTGCGCGGCAACTTGATCGATGATCGTTTGAGGCGTAGCCCTATGGGCTCTAAACCGCTTGACGATCTCTTGAAGGTGTTTTTCGAGCTTTGCCCTGGATGGACTTGGCTCCAAGTGTCGGTCGGGCAATGCGCTTTTATAGTTTAATACCTCTAAGGCATTCATCACCGTCTTGAGATTTCCATCGAGATTATCGATAAGAGCTTGGAGGGCGTTGCCTTGCAGGTCGAGTCCCAACTCCTGCAGCTTGCGATGTGCAATTTCAAACACTTCTGCCGTGGTTGCTTTGGTAAGCTCGACCGTAATACCCCACTCGAAGCGGCTGATGAGGCGCTCTTCAATAGCTGCCAATTTCTGTGGGTGCTGCGGGGCACTTAAAATGATCTGTTTGCCGGCAGTATGGAGAGTATTGAACGTGTGAAAAAATTCCTCTTGCGTCGCCGATTTTTTTCCGAGCTGCTCCACGCCTTCGATGATCAACACATCAGCGCTTCGGTAGCGGTCGCGAAAAGTGGCCATTTCCCCGCGTCGAATAGCGCCTACGACGTCTTCAGTAAAAGCATTGCCATTGAGTGCAATCACGCGCAGTTCGGCGTCTATAAGCTCCACAGCACTCGCCTCGAGCAGTTTAGACTTGCCACACCCAGTGGGACCAAAGAGGAAAATGGGATTGTAGGTTCCCAGTTGAATGCCGCCGCTACTCGGCGCTCTTACAATTTCCGTTAGTAGGCGATGTGCGAGGAGCTGTCCCGCTGTGGGAGAGACGTCCTTGAGGGGTATCGCTTTCGCTGCGCGCATTGTGGCGCGGCCCACGCCCTCGTGGTCGGGCCAATGGGATCGAGAGGGCTTTTTTTGCGGAGATGGCTGCGGTGAGGTGGACGAGTTTGCAAACAGATGAATGCGAATAGGACGCTCTCCCCATTTGAAATGTTGCTTCGCCAATGGGCTGATGTGTTCGCGAAACCAGTGAATTTGAAAATCATCGCGCACTTCGAGGTGGATGTTGTGCGCATCGAACTTGGTGACTTGGACGCCCCTCAACCACTTTTCTACAGAAGAGGCGCCCAGTACCCCTCGTAGGTGTTGAATAAATGCATCCCACTTTTGCATTAAAATTGCGCAGCTTAAGTTTCCTTAAATTTAGGTCATCTTTTGTTTCAGAGCAATAACAAGGTGCAAAATAGGTAGTAGTAGGAAGCAAAATAGAGCTTTCTTGCCGCACTGATAAATAGCGCATACTCGTCAGCGTGCATCTTTTGGGGGGCTATTTAGGGGCTGTCAAAACGTTACCCGGCTCTCTTTGCAACCACCATTGCTGACCCACCCCGAGGA
>CAXTAX010000164.1:0-2522 GCA_964241995.1 uncultured bacterium
GTCCATCAGTGTATGCAAGCCATGTTCCCGCTCATCTCTGCTAGTGTTCTAAAGCAATTGTCTCGAGGTCAATATGGTCTTTCCTCTTACGGAATCTTCTACAAATCAGAGTTTGCTCGCGAATCTCACGCAATCTGTGGGCAGCTCCCCACCTAATGAATCGCCGAGGCTTGCAAAGCTCTTTGCGCATCTAAATCGCTTAGTCGCAAAGACCAAGATGAACCCCGGTACCCTCGCTGAAGCGGGCTCTCTGGTCAAGATCTTGAAACCAATGGGCTCCCTCGATTTGAGCCCTGAGGAACAAAAGGTGTGGAGCGTCTTCAAAAAAACTATCATCGATCTCCATTTAAGGGGTCAGCTAAATGAGGTTGATTTAGACAGCGCACTTTCCCAGGCGTATCCACAGATGCCTGAGTACGATGCCATGATGGAAGATCTGACAGAGCTGATTATGCACGGGCATTTACCCCCCCCTCCCCTTGCGGAACTCAATGAGATGTTGAAGCGGCACTACCAACAGCAGTTTGGAGAGAGCCAGCAGGGAGACATCTATCTACGCTACTTTCGCGATTGGTACGCAAGGTGCGAGCGCGAACAGCTGCAGCTCGCCCAAACTAACGCTCCCCAACTCGAACAGTTTCGGCAATTTGCACGCAATTTAATCGACCAAGCTCGTGAGAAATATGGCTCAACGCAATGCGTGGATCGTTTGACTAATTGCCGCGCTGACTCCTTACACGATCTGCGCTGCTCCCTAATTGAAGAGGCCTTTTTGGCGGCTGAAATCGAGGAGATCATCGACCAAATGGAAAGGGGTTTTCAACGCACTTCAGAAAATGCCCGTTCAAGCCGCGAAGTAATCCCCCATCTCAACGAGATCGTCGAAGCATGGATCGCGCAAAGAAACGGCGTTCTCAACGAAGCCGATACTCAAAATCCTCTGCTTTTGAGTTTGAGTGTTCAAGTGAAAAAAGAGTTCGAGGAAGTAGATGCCCGCGTTCCTTATTGGATGCAGTCCCCAACATTGGAGAACATCGACTCTGCCAGGGTCAATTATCACAAGCGATCCCTTTTGCACGATCGCATATTGCAGCGCATAGCCCTAACGGAGAAGAGCTGCTCTCAAGATGCGCATAGCCAAAATCTGCTAAAGGGCATTGAGATTGAAAAGCAGTTTTACACCTTGCAAAAGCATCAGGACCTTCTCTACCACTTCTTATGCAAGGTGCTCTGTTTATTCAAGCGTCCTCGTAATGTTCACTTAAAAGATCAGCCTCAAATTTGGACCCATCATGTGCCGATCTATATCGCCATCGGAGCTTTCACAAACCAAATGGTCCGGGATTATCAAAGCATTAAAAGCTCGTGGCAACACATGGCGCGCCTTCCCGTGATCATCGTGGAGTTTTTGAGCCAATGTCTAGATCTATTTCGCCAACATCAATCCACGCAATCTCATCGCTTTGAGCAATTATCTCATCAAATTCGCCAGATGACCGATCGTAGGGGGTTTCCAAAGTTCCAAAAGGTGCGGTTGAGTCGCTGCGCAGTTCCCCTCACCAAAGACGTTACTGCGCTGCCTGACGCCCCCACTTTAGAGGCAATGCGCAACTGGCGACAAACTTCCACCTCGCCCCAGCAAAAACCCCTTAAACGCTCCACACAAGAAATCGAGAGCTTAGTTGCGAACACTTCTCACGCAGTGGAAGAGGCAGGCGCAAAGCGTGCATTTTTCGAGCTCCAGCCCTCCCCCTCAGCATCTCCCGAAGATCTCTCTTTAGGCCTAGCGCAACTGCTCAACCACCACTCTACCGACCTTTTTCCCTTCAAGATGCATGCACGCGTCGGTCGAGGGCAAACAGCCGGCTCTTCCCTCTCGAAGTTTCTAGGCAAAGAGTCTTGCGCATTAGAGTCCTCGCAGGAGCGGAAAATGATCCAACTGGGCAACTTTTCCCAAGTTGCCGATCTATTCTGGCAACGTGGAGTTGCTCTGACCTATGAAACTCCTCACACCAATTCACGGTCCACCCATTTCATCTTACCCGCCGAGCTCACAATCGATCGAAATGCGCAATGGGGATGCGTCCTTTGGACGGTGGACGATCAAGGCGTGTGCTTCGACAAGGCCTTCTACGTCACACCCCAATCGTCGTTTGTATCCCGATTTGCGAAGCGGGCCTTCAGTCATGCCGATTTCCCCCCGCCGGCACAGCCCCCAAGCCTCGAGTCGACCGACGAGGCGAGAACCCCTGAGGAGTACAATCTGCACGAGACTAACGTGATCATCGACGACCTGCTGCACTGCGCAACGATCAGGAAGGAAAAATCGGGAACGTTTGTGTCCTTACCCTTATTCTTGGAGCCAATCGCCTAAAGGAGAAAATTTGTAAAAACCTCTCTACAAAGGCGGCAGCGCAGCCAGCTCCTGACATTTTGGTTTTTAGGGCACTACATTGAAAATGCGCGTTGATGCTGTATCGGCAATTGACGCAATGTCTACTCGCCGCCATGTTGACCCACAC
>CAXTAX010000165.1:0-2501 GCA_964241995.1 uncultured bacterium
TCCTAATTGAACGCAAAGTACTGACGAGGGCTGAACAAATAGGTCTATTTCGCAAGAATTGTGTACCTCCTCTAATCGCGAGCTGGCCAGCGTCGAAGAAATTAAGTCTTGCGCAAATTCGGAACGCTTGAGGCTTTGAAGATCTATTTGTTGCACTTTGGCGCTTAGGAATAGCGCGTTCTCAGTGAAGGCTGGAGGTGAGACTGTCATGTCGTTCTCGAGCTTTGCCGCTGGCCTCAATTTCTGGGTGAACAACGGCATAGCGCATTGTAGAGTTTCTAAGCTCAAAGATCTCAAATTTTCGTATTGCATAGGACTGTTCATTACGGTAGCCGACAAGGTGAAACCCCCTTATTGATCTGACTAAAATGGCCAACTTGGTTTCAATTTCGAACAACCAAATTGATTGATTTTTAAAATTTATAAAAGCGCCGGTATAATGGCAATTTTTATTGCGAAAAAAATTCTAACAAAAATTACTGGCTGAACACTTCCTTAAACGCTCACTCCTGCGATGGAAAAAAGCACCGTTTTAGGATTCCCAACGCAGTTCACCAAACGTACTTTAAAACCTTAAGATATCTCAGCTCGATCATTGAGCAGTTGTAGTGGCTGCGATCTTTGATATGCACATGTCCATCAACTGTCGATGAGTTTGCATACTCCAAACCATCTTGACCACTGCACTCTCATAAAGGTCTTTTGGCTTTCGATCCGAAGGCTCTTGCAACGTTTAGTGTCATTAAATGATCGCGGTGCTATTTTCAAGGAAGCATATTGGTATGCGCAAAATGTACACGCCAAAATTCAAGTACTGACATGATCCCACCTATTACACCCTTCCAAGCGGCTATACCGTTACCCAATATTGGAGATTTAACCTTGGAGGAAAAGGTCGGGCAACTAATGCTGACGAATTTCGATGGTTCGACCGTCAATGCAGATGCCACACGGCTCATTCGAGAACTCAAGATCGGGGGAATCATTTACTTTGAGCGCTATAACGCGCTCAGCTCCCCAGAGCAGGTACGCGAACTCAGCGCCAACCTACAGGGCCTGGCAAAAGGCAATTCGGCTCCCATCCCTCTAATGATTACCTTAGATCAAGAGGGGGGCTTAGTGGCAAGGTTGCGGGATGGCTTCACCGCCTTTCCAGGTAATCGCGCGCTCGCTATAGCGGGAGATCCCACCCTCGCTGAAGCTAGCGCCCGCGTAATGGGAGAGGAGCTGCGCTCAGTAGGCGTCAACTTGAATTTGGCACCCGTCGTCGATATCGATAGCAATCCCGAAAATCCCGTGATTGGCATGCGCTCTTTTGGCCCCACGCCCGAAATCGTCAGTCGCTTTGCGCGCGAGGCTCTTAAAGGATTTCGAAGCGCTGGAATGCTCACGACTCTCAAGCACTTTCCGGGCCACGGCGATACAAGCAAAGACTCCCACGTAGATTTGCCGGTTTTGGCAAAGAGCAAAGAACACATTAAGACCTTTGAAGTGCGCCCCTTTGCGGATTTGGCTGCCCACACCGACGCCGTCATGACCGCGCACCTCATGGTGCCAGCAATTGATGAGGCTAATTGCTCTACACTTTCAGCATCTTGCTTGAAACTTCTCAGAGAGGATGTGGGATTTGATGGCGCAGTCATCACCGATTGTCTGACCATGAAGGGAGTGCTCAAAAATGCCGATTCGATGCAAAACGCCGCGCTGCGGGCTATGCAAGCGGGTTGCGACCTTCTCTTATTTGGGCATGTCAATGTCGGCGAGGTGCGCGCAATGCACACCTTTTTGATGCAGTCCGTCCAAAAGGGTCACTTACTGGAGAGCCGCATCGATCAATCGATTGAGAGAATTTTTCGATTGAAAGGGCGCATTGCATCAAATAAACATGTCATTGTGCCCGATGAACAAGAGATGCGGTCTTTAGTCAAAGAGCGAAAAGCGTTGGCCTTGCAAATCGCCACGCGAGCCCTGAGAATCCAGTATCTCCATCATTTTACGATCCCCCCCCTGCCCGCCTTAGAAAAAAGCGATTGCGCCATCATTGCCTCGAGTTTCGTACAGCGAGCCATCGAAGGGACGTCAATCTGCCAAATCGGCAGGTGCAGGCAGCTTCATTTTTTCAAGGGGTTGCATCCAATTGATGAGCGAACGCGCGAACTGCAGCACGTGGCAGCACGCGCTCAGGTAGTGGTCTTCTTGTCCTTAAATGCTTGGAAAAGCGAGGCGCAAGCAGGGCTCATTCGCCAGTTGCTCAACTTGCACAAACCTCTGGTGCTCATCGCATTGGGCAATGAAGCGGATATCCCCAAATTCCCCGAAGCGCATTTGTCCATTCGCGCATTTAGTCCGACGAGTTCATCGATCGAAGCAGCCGGAAGCTATCTTCTGCAACATTGCTAAGGAAGAGGTAGGGATCTCGTCTACATGTACATTGCGCGACTTTCTCTTTACTTCTCGTAGCTTGAGGCGGGTCCAACTCAATGGGTCCATCAGTGTATGCA
>CAXTAX010000166.1:0-2493 GCA_964241995.1 uncultured bacterium
TCATTCCCCAGCCCAAAAGGCGAGGCTGGGAATTTGTCGATGATTTGAGTTGAAAGATGGGAAATTCCCCGAACATAAGTCGATGCACGGCATCGAGCTTTGTCTGCCAGATACTCCACTATACTTTTCTGTTACTTTCCAAGCATATTGTTGAACATTTGGAGCTTACTGCGTAAAGCGCTCTTGTCGACTGGTTCATCTCTTACAAAAAAACTTCTCCCAACTGCGGCAGGGACGTTGTAGGGATATCAGCTCTAAAAGGCGATACAAAACTTATTCACGAATGCGCACCCCTTTCAAAAGCCTTAGGCTTAATTTGCCAAAGGGGCGAAGAGGTCACAGTCCTTGTATCCTCATGTATGCAAACATTACACGCGAACTTGCCGAATTTCACGCTCTTCCAATGCGTTGCGATACGTCACCATAATGACTGAACTTTCGCCCAAGGAGTCATGGCGCGATTGTGGACTATCGGAGAAACCCATCACTTTAGTAGATTATCTGGACAATTGGCGATTGCTCTTCAAAGAGCTCATCGCTAGCTTAATGTCTTTTTGCTGAGGTTTTTGTGGAGTTAACCCTATCGATCATCAAGCCCGATGCCGTGGCTGGCCACCATATCGGAGCGATTTTTTCCCGCTTTGAGCAGGCAGGACTGCACATCATTGCAGCAAAAATGGTGCACCTCACCCAAAATCAAGCTGAAACCTTTTACGATATCCACAGCGAAAAGCCCTTTTTTCAAGAACTTGTCGCTTTTATCTCCAGCGGGCCCATCATGATTAGCGTACTGCAAGGCGTCGATGCTATAGCGGTAAATCGGCAACTCATGGGAGCGACCGATCCAAAGCGGGCCGATCCCGGAACCATTCGCGCCGATTTTGGCGAATCCATCGACGCCAATGTCGTACACGGATCAGACGGCCCCGAAACTGCGCGCAGGGAAATCGCCATGTTCTTTGCAGGCATGAATCTTTTCACCCATGTGTAGCCCGCAAAGATTTTGAGCAAAATGTCGAGCTTGCCCCAGAATTTGCCCATTTAATTTGTATCCCTATTTGTAGCGTCAGCTACTCCGCAAAGCACGTCTTGCGTTTACTATGTGACCCTCTATGCAGACGCGCGAAGGTCTTGGGGGGGAATAGGGGACACACTTCTTGCCGCGCTCACTCGAACCTTGGCAATTAATTCACACAAAGATCGAGTATAATGGTTGGATTTACCGGTGTAATCACCCGGTATTGGAGCGCATTCTACATCGGGTACAATCACGAAACTTTGGCTCTGTTGGTCAGAAGCTCTTAAATCCATAGACGCAGCAAAGTCCAACCCCGAAATGGCAAATGGACCTCGCATAGGGTTGCCGGAATTAAAGTCTTGCATTAAGCCACCCCCACCACCCCTCGTGCTCGTACCGAATAAAGTTGTCCCACAAAAATCTTGAAGCATTGCAGACAAGGTTTCGGCGGCAGAAATGCTGCATTCATTGATGAGTACAATGATTGGCTTTGCGTAATACGTGGCAGGGCTAGGGTGGATTCTAACTTCAGGGGCAAATAGCTTTGCGATCTTTTTTCCTCTGTTCCATTGATCGAGCAAGTAGCAATAGTCTCGCGTTAGCCCTTCACGAGAAGGGCATGCGTTCTGCAAAATCTGAATAAAATTTGTAGACTCTGTTTGCAAATCAAGCTCTATATTTTTCTTAATACAAGCCTTGATAGTTTTCACTATAGTTGCATCCAGAGTTTGATAAAATGGATATCTTGGCAAAGATTTGTTCGTAAAAATGCTTATTAAATGGTGGCACGAGTCCAAACGACCACCACCATTGTATCGCAAATCCAGAATGAGTAGATCTGTCGAAGTGTTGAGAGCTTTAATGAGTTGATCGTAGTGTTTTTTGCGAGCATCATCAAATTCAAAATGTTTAACGCGCAAATACCCGAGGGTTTTTTTATCTTCGCCGCGCCACAGCTTGGCGCAAAAATCTGGATTTTGCACCTCCTCGATAAGACTACCCAAATGAGGTTCGAGCGAAATGGCGCTGTTCTCACCGTACAAAGGGGGCCATTTTTGAACATCAACTGCCGCATTGGGGGAAGTTTCGATCCAACGCGTCTTAAATATGCGCGCAGCGTCGTCTACAGGATCTTTAACCTGAATTTCTAATAGGCCTGTGGGTAATTTGAGACCTGACGAAGCCATGTTGTAGAGCAAATAATGCGCCCCTTGGCTTTGCGCCCAAGGTTGATCTTTATCGCCATACATAAACTCAACATAGCGTCGTAGGTACTCCATACTTGGCAGACCACCGATTTTCAAAATCTCATCGTGAGGTTTGACCGCAAGGGTATTGTCGATGACGTCTTTGACGAAAAGTCTTTGCTCACAAGTGTAAAAAGTGAGGCCGATCTGCGCGCTAGCTATAGGTTGATCGGAAGTAAACCAAACGCTTAAATGATTGTCATCAAGTGCATTCAATAACTTCTTGAC
>CAXTAX010000167.1:0-2483 GCA_964241995.1 uncultured bacterium
GTGTTCACTCTACGGCTTGTACCTGCACAATCAGAAAGAACCCGAACTCTTTTTGCTCGCTTTAAAAAACGGGGATTTGGGGATTGAAGCGCAAAGCGTCGAGGAATATGCCCAGAAAATGCTCAACGCCGATGGAGCTAAAGCCCCTATCAGCTATGGGGGAGATTTGGAAATCGTGGGTTTTTGCCAGCTCTTCGGGATGCGTGTCGATGTGTTTAGCTTGAGCGAAATTGGCAAGAACAAGCTGCGCGAACCCGAAAAACCTTCTGCCGAAATCGTGGAGCACCATCGCATGCGTAGCGTTTCCCCCATCGCGCTGCTGCCCCATTCAGCTTTGCTTGTGCACCACCGCCATCACTACGATGCCGCGCTGCCCTTTGCGCCAAATGTACAGGCCTTAGAGGCAATACAAGTCCCCGCGAGTACATCGAGCGAATCGGGAAATTCCTCTGCATCTAACGAGGATGAAGACCTTTCGCAGCCCATACTTGCGCGCACATCGGTGAAAATCGAAACGACCTCCCAGCTTTAAGCGACCGGTGATGCTGGCTTCAACCTGGGGCCCTGCGCAGAATCCTCAACCAAAAAGCCGTAAGCGCGAATGGCATCGCGCAGCTCATCGGACCGTTTCCATTGCTTTTGCTCTCTAGCCAATTGCCTTTCCCGCGACAACTGCAGCACCTCTTTGGGTACTGCAGTTGAGCTCACGGTAAATAACAGGCCAAGTGTGCGATCCATTTCGCGTAGGCATTTGAGGGCGCCTTGCGCACCTTTGCGCTTGAGCGCTTGAGCGTCGAGTTGGCGATTGAGTTCGCGCGCCCAGTCAAAGACCACAGCGAGCGCCCCCGAAGTGTTGAGGTCGTCGCAAAGGGATTTGTGAAACATCTCCATGATTTCTGCATCTATCCCCTCATCTGCCTCAATGCCCTCAGCTAAAGCGCTGGACCCGAAGTGCTCAAGCCGCGCAATGAGATCCCGCAAGCGCTGCAATGCACTCTGGGCGGCGTTGAGGGCCGGCCAAGTGAAGTTCAACTGAGTGCGGTAATGGGTCTGAAGCAGGAGCATACGAAAGGCTAATGGATCGACTCAGCGCTTGGTCAAATCGCTCAAGGTAAAAAAATTGCCAGCGCTCTTGGCCATTTTGCGTCCCTCAACCCGCAGGTGCTCAGAATGTAGCCAAAAGCGCGCAAGGGGCCCATTCGCGATGCTTTCGGATTGCGCGATTTCGTTTTCGTGATGGGGAAAGATGTTGTCGACCCCCCCGGCGTGAATGTCGAGAGTCTCTCCGAGATAGTGCCGCGCCATCGCGCTGCACTCAATGTGCCAGCCGGGGCGCCCCCTGCCCCAGGGGCTATTCCAATATATCGCGCCATCGCGCTCTAGATCATAGGCCTTCCAAAGCACAAAATCGGAAGCCTCCAGCTTGTCGTACTCATCGCTGCGCATTCGATTTGTTGCGCCCACTTGCAGCTGATGGGGACAAAAGTGGGCAAGGCGCCCATAGGGCTCAAAGCGCGCAATGGAAAAGTACACGCTTCGATCTTCGCCCATATACGCGCATTCGCGCGCCATAAGCTCCTCGATCATCGCAATCATCTGGGGAATATAGGCGGTCGCTTCGGGGTAATGCGCCGCAGGGGTGATCTGCAATGCGGCGAGATCTTCAAAGAACGCCGCTTTGTAAGGCGCTGTAAACGCCGCAAGGGTTTGCCCGCCATTTTTCGCTCCTTTCAAAGTCTTATCGTCGACATCGGTGAGGTTCATAATCTGCTGCACAGCAAACCCCAAAGTGCGCAGAAATCGGCACAAAATATCTTCAAAGACATAGGTGCGCAGATTCCCTATGTGGGCAAAATCGTAGACCGTGGGACCACAGGTGTAAATTCCCACGTGCGGGGGACACTTGGGGGTAAAGCGCTCTTTGCGGCGCGACCACGTATTGAAAAGAGACAAAGGCATCGTAGGTCAGCTTGTTTGCAAAACGCCGATCATGTGGGCGCAATGGCAAGGGTTTGAGCCACCAAGTCGTTGAGGGCGCGATAGGAGGCCTTGCCCGTTCCCGTCATCGGAATGGCATCAGCGTAGACAATGCGGGAGATGCGCGCGAGACTCGGCAATCCAGAACTTTTGAGCTCGGCGTTGATCTCTTGCAACGTGACGCGGAGCGGGCCGACAAAAATGAGTTCGGGTTTTTTGCCCTCCTCTTCGCGAGCCGTTACGGCCAAAAGTGGGCCCTTGCTCTCTAGTGCGTCCTCATCACTGGCGAATTTGCCGGTTAGCACTTCTTCGATGGCCTGTAGGGAAATCATCTCTCCACCGATCTTGACAAATCGCTTGAGCCTTCCCGAGAGGATGAGATGCCCCTCGCCATCGAGGTAGCCCAAATCGCCCGTCGAGTACCAAGGAGCCTCTTCGATTTGCACAAAAGGCGACACTCCCGAGTCGATGAGATAGCCGGAAAAGACATTTGGGCCCCGCACGAC
>CAXTAX010000168.1:0-1205 GCA_964241995.1 uncultured bacterium
GTTCTGCGATGGGGATGAGATAGGCGAAAAGAATGAGAAGGCCGTTACGGGTGGCAAGCGACAGCGTCAGAATGACGAGCGCTGGAGCAAAGAGGTAGTTGATCCCCGGTAGAGGTATAATGATGCCGAACGCCAACAGCAATCCGTAAGTGCAATGCAAGCGAAGAGCTTTTGGATGTTGGCAAATTCCAGACCACAAAGGGGGAAGATGGCGAGTAAGAGCCCCTTGATAGCGAAGAATTCGCCGAATCCAAGTCGCGAAAAATGTGAGGGAGATTTCCTTGCGGCCAACCGCTTTGGGGAGTGGAAAAGGCGCCCCTTTTTGCACTTTTGCGAAGAGTAAAATACTTAAAAGGCCCGCCACACTGCAAATTATGGGGATGAATGTCATCGGCGCAAGGGCCGACAAAAGAGAAAGGGCGGCACTTTGGTCGATCGCATCGGTCAAAGTCGTGAGAGCGATGCGTCCTTCGGGGTAAGCGTGCAGCAAATGCTGCAAGGTCTCTTCGATCGGGGATGGCTGGGATTTGGGAAGCATGGCAGTTTACCGAGGTACAGTTGCAGTTTTTCCCAAAATCCTGGCGCCTTCCCGCAATCAAAGAGTGTATATACGCAACGCTTGCGGGTGAGGTGCGCAAAGACCTCTAGTAAAAATGCCGGGGTTAAGTCTTCAGCTTTATATCGACTCCAGCGGGTAAAGACAGCCCTTTCAGGGCATCGAGCGTCTTAACGGGGGGATCGATGATCTCGATCAAACGCTTGTGCGTGACAATTTTAAATTGCTCGCGCGATTTGCGATCGACGTGTGGGGAGCGCAATACAGTGTAGTGCTCCTCTTCAGTCGGCAATGGCACGGGACCTGCGATTTTGGCGCCGGTGCGCTTAGCCGTTTCGACGATATCGCCCGCCGAGCGGTCGAGCAGGCGCTGATCAAAGCTGCGCAATCGAATGCGAATGCGCTGTGTAAAGGACTTGGGCATGGGGACCTATTTTTTCATGATTTCTTCTTGAATGCGCACGGGTACCGGCTCGAAGTGGCTCGGTTCCATCGAGTAGGTCGCCCTTCCAGAGGATAGGGAGCGCAGTTGCGTAGAGTAGCCGAACATCTCACTTAAGGGAATTTCCGAGTTGATGAGGTAGCTTCCCTTCATGGCTTCTTGTCCCTGAATCCTACCGCGGCGCCGATTGAGATCGCCAATGACGTC
>CAXTAX010000168.1:1215-2457 GCA_964241995.1 uncultured bacterium
GACACAGGTTTCCGGCGTTGTGACCGCGACTTTCATCAAAGGTTCTAAAATAACCGCCTTGGCTTTTTTCGCCGCATCTTTCACGGCCATCGACCCGCAAATCTTGAAGGCCATCTCATTGGAATCGACGTCGTGGTAGGAGCCGAATACGATCGCTACCTTGACGTCGACGAGGGGATACCCCGCGAGGACACCTGTCTGTAGCCCCTCTTCAATTCCCTTGATCGTGGGGTTGATGTACTCCTTGGGAATGACGCCCCCGACGATTTTACTTTCGACGAGATTGCCCTTTCCCGCTTCGTTCGGTTCAATTTCCACCGTGACGTGGGCGTATTGTCCGCGACCTCCCGATTGTTTGACGTATTTCATGTCCGATTTGCTCGGTCGCGTGATGCTCTCTCGATAGGCGACCTGGGGCCTGCCAACGTTAGCCTCAACGCTAAACTCGCGCATCATGCGGTCGCGAAGAATATCGAGGTGCAACTCCCCCATGCCAGCGATAATCGTTTGCCCTGTCTCTTGGTCCGTCTTGACCCGAAATGTAGGATCTTCTTCCGACAACGAGCCGAGGGCGAGGGCGAGCTTTTCTCGATCCGCTTTTGATTTGGGCTCAATGGCCATCGAAATGACGGGCTCGGGAAATTCCATCTTCTCCAAGATGATGCTTTGCCCTTCAGAGCAAAGGGTATCTCCAGTGGTCGTCGATTTTAGACCGATACATGCAGCGATGTCTCCCGCGTAAAACTCATCGCGATCTTTCCTTTGATTGGCATGCATCTCGAGAATTCTGGAAAGACGCTCTTTTTTGCCTTTGGTCGTATTGATCAAAGTACTTCCCTTGGTCAGAGTACCCGAGTAGATCCGCACGTAGGTGAGCCGACCCACATAGGGATCGGTCATGATTTTAAAGGCGAGTGCCGTAAGAGGAGCTTTATCGTCTGGCGGTAGAGGGACCGGCGCGAGATCATCTCCGGTATATCCCCGCACTTGTCCGCGATCTGCGGGTGATGGCATCCAGTGCACGATCGCGTCGAGAAGCTGTTGCACCCCTTTGTTTTTGAATGCACTTCCACAGAGAACCGGGTTGAACTGGTCCCGCACAACGCACTTGCGAATGACGGCGTGGATTTCCTTTTCGGTCAGTGCTTCGGGGTTTTCCAGCACCTTCATCATAAAATCTTCGTTGTCTTCATCGAGGGTGGCGAGTTCATCGAGAAGGTTTTGGCGCATTTCTTTGCAGCG
>CAXTAX010000169.1:0-2403 GCA_964241995.1 uncultured bacterium
CAATGTATGTGAGCTCTCTTTTTGGCAAAGTGAAAGTTGCGATTTATTGAGCGCAGTCAGTACAGTTACGTATCCATTCGCAGCTGCAAGCGAGTTGCTGAACGCACTTCGCCGCAAGACATTCGCGATAACCCCCCCGCAACTTCCGCAATTTTGGAATGAACATGCAAGGTATTTTGCTCTATTTGCCCTCGTTGACGACTTGGCTCATTGGGATCGTTTTCCTATCCGGGTATGTGGGCATTATCTTGGAGCATTACTACAAGGTCAACAAAGCGGCGATCGCTCTATTGATGGCGGCTTGTATTTGGGGGCTGCAATTTCTGAGCGCGGGCATGAACGGCACGGTTCCGTTCGCAAAGTCGGAGTTGAGTGCGCATATCGGCGAGATCAGCGAGTTGATTTTCTTCTTGCTCGGAGCGATGACCATCGTCGAGATCATCGATTCCCATAAGGGATTTCAGATGATTCTCAACTTGCACAGCACAACTTCTAAGCGAAAGACGGTGTGTCTCATCGCTTTATTGACCTTTTTTACAGCTGCGATTTTAGACAGTCTGGCGACAACGATCGTCGTCATCTCTTTGACGCGCAGGCTCTTGCGCACACGTGCAGATCGCCTTTTGGCAGGAGGGCTTGTGGTGATCGCCGCAAATTCGGGGGGAGCTTGGTCTCCAATTGGAGCTGTGACGACCACGATGCTTTGGATTGAGGGGAAAGTGACGACGGGGAGTTTGGCCAGACACCTCTTCATTCCCTCGATGGTCTCACTACTCATCCCCCTCGCCCTCATTCTCATCGGAGTGACGGGGGAACTCGATACTTCCGGAAAGAGTACCCCCAAGACTGAACCCGGGGCCAAACGCGTATTTTTTTTGGGAGTGGGGTCACTTCTCTTCGTGCCCTTTTTCAAATGGTCGACGGACCTCCCTCCCTATATGGGAGTACTCGCCGGCCTAGCCGTCATGTGGATTGTGACCGATCTGATTCATCGAGATGCAGATGATCGGCGTTTTCTCACCGTAGCACATGCCTTGACGCGCGTCGATAGTTCCAGCATCTTGTTCTTTTTGGGCATTCTTCTCTCGGTCGCTGGACTTGAAATGGCGGGCGTGCTCAGAGGTGTCGCCACATCGATCTCCACCTACATCGGAGACAACCCGCCGGCTGTCACAAGTGTCATTGGTCTTTTTTCGGCTATCTTCGACAATATTCCCCTTGTCGCCGCCTGTATGAAGATGTATCAGCCGAGCGTCTTCCCACTCGATTCGAGCTTTTGGCAAATGATTGCCTTTTGCGCCGCTACAGGGGGGAGTATCCTCGTGATCGGATCGGCCGCAGGCGTCGCGTTTATGGGCATCGAACGCGTACCCTTTACCTGGTATTTGAGAAGGATTAGTGGGCCAGCCCTTTTGGGATACTTGGGAGGCATTGCGAGTTACTGGCTTGTGCACAGGTAAGCACTAGCCCACCAGAGTCTTAAGTGATCATGTTTGTTTTTTTTCGCAAGTTTCAGCGCGCTTTCTATGCCCTGACCACCGTTTTCGTCGTAAGTTCGCTCATCTCTTTAGGCTCCTTGCGCTCCAGTCGCTCGCAGAGCACTGAGAACCGCATAGTCTTTACAACGCCAGCAAATGCTCGGTATTCCAAAAAAGAAATGGAGCGCTTCGAGGGATTTCTCGCTCGCGAATCGCCTTGGGAAAATCCCCTGAATGATGGGGTCATCAGTCGGGATTTGCTCAATACCCGATTGGCTGAGCTTCTTTTAGCGCGGTTTGATGGGGTTGCGAGCGATCTGCTCGCGGCTCTTTCTAAAGAGCAAAAATGGCGCCCCTATCGCCATCCCCACTTGCCCTATCTCGACTTGACCAACCTTTGGCAGCTCTTTGCTCCCCACCTGCAGGGGGCATGGTCGAAATTCTGCACAATGGATCAAAAGACTACGCCTGCACAGATCTTCGCCATCAAAAAAGAGCTATTTCTCGCGCAAAATGCGTTGCCGAGTGAGCAACTGCGGAGGGTCATTTGGACGCAACAGAGTCAAGCTGCAGCCGCGCAATTTGATCAGCAGGTTGCGACAAAAAACCTCGATCTTTTTGGCTATAGTGATTTGCGCTCCTGGTTCGGACCCCATTTGGTGCGTCTTAGCACGCAGATCATCACGCTCGGTGCCGAAGCGGCGCAGCGCTCGGGGTTCACGGTGACAACGCAAGAGGCCAAAGCAGACCTCTTTGCAAGGGTTGTGAGCGTTCAACAGGGGGGCGCGCAATCTGAGCAAAATCGCGCAGAATTGGCTGCTCGATACACAGATTGCGTGCGCGCTACGCTAATGACCGAACCAGAATTGCTCAGCTGCTGGCAAAAAGTTTTGCTCTTTCGCCGCTGGATCTGGGCGCATCGCCA
>CAXTAX010000170.1:0-2393 GCA_964241995.1 uncultured bacterium
CACCTGTTTGCACATGCAGGTGTTCCCCAAAAACTGTTTCCAAGCACTCGATATTCTCCTCGATATGGCTGCGCAGCCCCAATTTCGAGGTGCGGACATCGACAAGGAGCGGCAAATTCTCCTCGATGAAGCCAGTTCGAATATCGACCAGCCCCTCCATTTACTCAACGACCTTTTCTCCAAGTCGCTTTGGGGGCGCCATCCCTTAGGTCACAGCATAGGAGGATCGATACGCACTTTGCGGGCGATAGGCCCAAGTCAAATTGCCGAGCACCATGCTCAGCATTATCTGCCCGCAAAAATCACCATTAGCTACACCGGCGAAGTCGATTTTGCACAGATGGTGCATCAAGTGCAGGCAAAGATACAGGACTGGCCCACTTCGTCCTTGGATAGTGCCAAGAGGGTAAGGACGCGTAATAGTGGACTCCGGGGTGGAGCTCGGGATTGCTATCGGAAAAAACGGTTAGAGCAAGTGCATCTGCAAATCGGCACACCACTAACCCCCCAAAATGATGCCGATCGCTGCGTTTGGTCCCTCCTCAACATTGTGTTGGGAGAAAATATGGCTTCGAGGCTTTTTCAAGGCGTTCGGGAAAATCATGGTTTAGCCTATCTCATTCAATCAGATTGCACCCACTTCACGGACGTGAGCGCCTTATCGATCTGCGCCGTCTCCGCTGAGCGAGTAAGTCGCGAGTGTCTTGCCACAGTTTTGCGCATACTCGCAGATTTGCACCGCTCTCCCATCTCCGAGCGAGAACTCGCCTACGCCAAAAGCTACCTACTCGGCTCCCTATTTCAGGAATTGGATAGCCCCCTCGGTTCAGCGCTTTGGCTTGGAGAGCAGCAATTTAACGGGTGGTCTGAACAGTTCATGGCCCCGGAGGCTTTTGCCGCGTTGGTCGGTTCCATTACAATCGAGCAGTTGCGAAGCGCTGCCGAGCAACTCCACGTAAATGGGGCGTGGCAAGGGACGTTTCTAGGCCCGAGATGTGGCAGCCGCGAGACTTTTGCCAATTGGCGCGCTATTTAGTAAAAAGTGTTTAAAACCGCATCTAAATTGTATGATTAGTAGTTAAAAATACTGATCTAGAAATAAAATTGGGTGTAACACAAAAACAAAATTATGTCGTGGCAATTTACCGATCCATTAAATACCGCCTTACAACGCGCAGTCACCGAAGCGACCCATAAGGGCAATACCCAAGTGCATCCAAATCATCTGTTGAGCGCGCTGCTTCATGATCGCGAGGGGGATTTCTCCGAAATTCTTGAGCAACTCTACCCCCAAGTCGATCGATTGCGCGCGCAAGTCTTTAACGCGTTGGAAACACTGAGCGTTTACGAATCCAAGGGGGAGCCAGTTCCGAACCCTTCAATGGGGCCCGGCCTGCAAAAGCTCCTTGCCCTCGCCCGCGACATCGCTGCAGAATGGAAAGATTCTTATATCGGAGTCGATCACGTACTCCTCGCATTTTGGCGAGGGGAAGAACATCCCTTCGCCGCGTGGAGAGACGGAGCAAGTGTCAAACTCCAGGGGGTCGAGGAATGGATCGCAAAACGACGAGGAGGCCGCAAAGTGGATTCGCCAACTGCTGAAACCCATTTTAAAGCGCTAGATCGCTACTGCCGCGATCTCTCAAAACTCGTGGGATCTGGAGAAATCGATCCGGTTATCGGGCGGGATGAGGAAATCAGACGCACCATTCAGGTGCTCAGTCGCCGCACGAAAAACAACCCCATACTCATTGGGGAGCCAGGGGTGGGTAAGACGGCGATCGCAGAGGGCCTAGCGCACCGCATCATGCAGGGAGATGTGCCAGAGGCCTTGCGCGATCGCAAGCTCTTGTCGCTCGACATGGGAAGCCTCATCGCGGGCGCCAAGTACCGAGGCGAATTTGAGGAAAGGCTCAAAGCCGTGCTGCAAGAAGTCGAAAGGGGCAAGGGTCAAATCCTTCTTTTCATCGACGAGGTGCATACCCTCGTCGGAGCGGGTGCCAGCGAAGGGTCCATGGACGCCGCCAATCTCCTCAAACCGGCGCTCGCGCGGGGCGATCTGCACTGCATTGGCGCGACGACGCTCAACGAATATCAAAAACATATCGAAAAGGATGCCGCGCTCGCCAGGCGCTTTCAACCCGTGTTCATCAAAGAGCCAAACGGTGAGGATGCCCTCGCGATTTTGCGGGGGCTCAAAGAGCGCTATGAGATCTATCACGGAGTGCGCATCACCGAAAGCGCCCTTCAGGCAGCTGTGCGTTTATCGAGCCGCTACATTCCCGATCGCCACTTACCCGATAAGGCGATCGATCTCATCGACGAAGCCGCCAGTCTTGTGCGCATGCAATTGGGCAGCCGCCCCCTCCCGATCGATACCAAAGAGCGAGAAC
>CAXTAX010000171.1:0-2375 GCA_964241995.1 uncultured bacterium
AAGAAAAATCTGGAGAAATTGCGCAAGAGTACGTCAAATCTCTTCGCGCGCGCTCCGCCTTTCAGCTACGGAAAATCGAGGAGAATATCCCTCCCGACTTCCAGCCTTTCTCGATGACCTGATCTCTCGTGCCCCTGTATCGGCCAAGCGAACTCAGCGCGTTTTTGAAAAGCGAGGGGTTGCGCCCATTGCAAAGCCTTTCTCAAAACTTTTTGATCGATGGCAACGTCGTGGCGAAAATCGCGCAAATCGCTGGTATCAAGCGCGGTGAGCCCATATTGGAAATCGGTCCCGGGCCGGGAGTACTCACAGAACATTTGCGCTCTCTTGATTGCCCCGTACTTGCGATCGAAAAAGATCGGCGCTTTGCGAAGCTTATAGAGCGATTTGATGGCGTAATCGGGATACATGGCGATGCGTTAAAAATCGACTTGTGCTCCCTCGTGCGCGCGCATTTCCCCAAAACTGAGTCCATTCGAGTGCTCTCTAACCTCCCCTACAGGTTCGCGAGCGCCTTTTTGCGCAGGCTGCTCCCAGCCGGAAAGTGGATCAAATCTCTGACGTTGATGCTTCCCTTCGAGGTGTTTGACAAATTGCGGGAACTGCATCCACCTCATTGGTCGCACATTGCTCTGCAACTATTTTGCCACCAAACAACTTTCCTAAAAGTGCGTAAGGGGTGCTTTTATCCCACTCCAGCATGTGCATCGATCTTGGTGCATTGGGAACTCGCAACTCTTTTGAGTGAGGAGGATGGATGGGCCTTTCTACACTGGTTGGTGGCGATGCTTTCAAGTCGCCAGCGCGCTTTGCGAGCAAAGCTGCGCGCGCTAGATCCGACAAGTAAAGCTCAGGACTTTCTCAAAACCTCGCGTACGTGGCCACCCACTTTTCCCCTCGAGCTTTCCCCCCGTGAATGGTTGGAGTTGTGGCAAATAGTGCGCTGAGAACGCTGAGAATATTTATGTTGCGCGCGACTTGCCAAGGCCACTCCAGACCCTCCAAAACGCGCCGAGTAAAATTGCTGCGATGAGGACCGGAAGCGCTTTAAAGACCGTCAAAGATCCCTTGGAGAGCTCATCCAAAGGGCAATCGTCCTCAAGAGCAATGAGGGGCTGCGTCGCCACAATCGCGCCATTGGCGCACAGCACGTCGAGCTCTCCAAGTATTTGGCCTCGCTTGAAAACTCCCAGAGGCCGGCGCCACCGAATCACCACTTTGGCCTTTTGCAGCCGCTTTGCATCTCCTCGGAAGAGCAATGGTTCAGCCAGCCCAACCGCGTAGAGCTTGCTGGATGTAAAGGGCAGTGACAAAGCGCCCTCGGGTAAAAGAACATGCTGAGGCTGTTGGCTAAATCCAAATTCAAAAAGCGCAAGGGCGTCACTGTAGAGCGCTTTTTGCGATGCGCACCCCATCAACACGACGAGTAATTCGCGCTGTTCATCCCGCGCTGCTGCAACTAGTGAGTGCTTGGCGAGTGAGGTGTATCCCGTCTTGACTCCAATTGCACGCGCAAAGTGGTACTTACCCCTACGCAATAACCGATTGGTCTGACGCCATAGGGTCTGACGTTGAAGGTTCGTCGCGGGTTTGAGGTAAAACGACGAGGAGACCATGGCGCGAAATTGGGGATAGCGCAAGGCCTGCAACGTGATGCAGGCCAAATCTTTAGGCGTCGTGTAATGGTGGGGGTGAAATAATCCGTGAGGGTTGAGAAATTGCGAATTTTTGCAACCGATTGCGCGTATAAGGCGATTGAGTTCCAACATGAAGAGTTCGATCGTGCCGCAGGTATACGCAGCGAGCAAATTGGCTGCATCGTTTCCAGAGGCGACAAGCATACCGTAGTACAAATCCCTCAGAGTGACGATCTCTCCCGGCTTGATTCCCACGTGACTTGATTTCGTCTCGATCCAAAATGGGGGCACTCGGTAGCGCTGAGCGATTTTTTTGTCGCAGGAAATCGAGCCCAGCCAGCGCTTTTGCGCCACGACTTTCGTCGCGAGTGAAACATCGGAATTTTTCTTTAAAGCCAGGAGCGCTGTGGCGATTTTTGTCGTGCTTGCCGGGTAAAAGCTGCTACTACCGCGCTTGTCGAATAAAACGCGCTCAGTGGCCACATCAATCAGTAACGCGCCTGGAGATTCGATCGAAACTTGCGGCTCGTGGCAAAATCCCAGTGCCCCAAGCGCTACCAGAGCGAGCAGGAGAGCCAAAAAGCGTGCATCTTCTGCGACAACCAAGCGCTTGAACCGCTCGATACAAAGAGTCACCGCGCGCGTGCCGCATGTTTGGCCAATGGGTCGCTCATGATCCTGAGGTAGATGCGGGAAAGTGCTCTTGTGGTGAAGGCGCGAGGGGCACTGCATCTGTAT
>CAXTAX010000172.1:0-2366 GCA_964241995.1 uncultured bacterium
ACTGAAGAAATCACCCTCATCGACGAGTTTCCGCCGGGAGTTGGCCCCGAACGGATCGATGCGGGTCTCGTGCATCCTTATCCGGGACCATACGCTCGAAGAATGCGCGATTTTGAGCTGTACCGCGCTCGAAGCCTCGAGCTCTTGAACATTGCCTCTGCGCATTCCCCCCTACCCGTTTTTGCACAGTGCGGACTGTTCCGCATAGCCAATTCCCCACAAAAAGCCGAAGCTTTTCGGCGAGCTGCCGCAGATGATGCCCAAGTAGTCTATCCAGGACACTTGCGCGAGATCCTCAAAGAGCACTGCCTCGATGCGCGTGAGCAAGAGGGACTTTGGATCCCAGAAGCCCTCGCGATCAATGTGACCCATTACACCCTGGGCCTTTGGCGCTATCTTCAGACGCAAAACGTGCGCTTTGCGCAAATGACTCCAAGTTCAGCTGAGGAACTGATCTCTAACTGGAACCTCGTGGTGTTAGCCGGTGGGTATAAAACAGCTTGCCTGTGCCCCGAAATCTCCTCCAGGCTGCGCCCGTTGCGCGGGCAATGGTTTGTCTATCGAACAAAAGAAATGGGCCAATGGATCGGCATGAGCGATCAAACCTACACCATCCCGATACCCGGCAGGCCCGAGCACATTTTTGCGGGCGCGACCTTTGAGCGCACGAGTGCTTTGAGCATTGACTGCGAAGGAGAACTCAAAGCGCATCATCTACATCTAGCCAGTCAGCATCTGCTGAGGCCGCGCAAATTGGAGGTAGTGCGCCACGGCGCTTCGATTCGCAGCACCAGCGCCGATCACCTGCCCATTTGCGAATGGTTGACCGCGCGCCTCGGAGTACTCACTGCCTTAGGGTCTAAAGGGCTGACACGTCACGGTGAGTGCGCCTACCAACTTGTCACATCCTGTCCACAACCGCGCTGATCCAACGCGCGTTAACAAGAGCTTTAGCGCCTTGAGGAAAAAGCGTCCGAATTGAAAAAACCTCGCCAAAAGCGTTGTAAGCGCAATACCTGCGCGATTATGAATAGACAAGTGGAAGATGCATGTGCGCCCTCTGCTTCAAAGCCCGCTCCGAAGTATACTGCGCTTAACTGCACACCACTTTGCACCGCATAGCCCCTTTCTTCCCTCCATGCGCCAAAATCCGAAAAGAGCGCGCCCCTCCTCGAGCCCCCATAGCTGGGAAAGTGCAGGAGATTGGTATGACAAACTCGTCGGTGAGCGGGGGCATTATTACCATCGCACGCTCATCCTACCCGAGACGCTCCAATGGCTGGAGACAACAAAACCGATCGAAGCGCTCATTGACCTCGGCTGCGGCCAAGGGGTTTTGCAAAGAGCGCTTCCCCCCAAAGTGCCCTACTTGGGCATTGACAATGCCCTCGACTTAATCGAGTTGGCGAAATCGAGGTCCCCTAAGGCGCATTTTCGCCAAGTCGATTTGTCGAAAGACTGGCGCGATGCCCCCTTGAAAGCGTATTCCCATGCCTGCTTACTGCTATCCTTGCAAAACATGTCGAATGGGCAACAAGTGCTGCGCAATGCAGCGCGCTGCCTGCGGCCAGGCGGTCACCTGCTCATCGCACTCAACCACCCCTGTTTTCGCATTCCAAGGCAAAGCTCTTGGCTCATCGACGAAGTGCAAAACCGGCAATCAAGGCGTATCGAAACCTATATGAGCGCAATGGAAGTGCCCCTAGTTGTGCATCCGAGCCGTGCAAATGAAAAAAAGGGGGGGAAGCTCCCCTCGCCTGAGACTTGGAGTTTCCATCACCCTGTAAGTACCTACGTGCATTGGCTCGTAAATTGTGGCTTCACTGTGAGCAATTTATGGGAATGGATGAGCGACAAATCAAGCACTGGAACGCACGCTCGGCGAGAAAATCGGGCGCGCGGGGAATTTCCCCTCTTTTTAGCGATGCATTGTACGCTGACTGGCGAAACACCTCATTCCAAAGCGCCCGCGTCTCCACCTTCGTAGCGCACCCACATCAAACAACTCAAGCGATGCCGGAATTGCCCGAAGTCGAAACGATTCGCAAAAGTCTAGCGAGTGCCGACCTCACCGGCCGCGCATTTGCAGAGCCCCGAGTTTTTTGGGGAAAAAGCGTTGGAGCCCCCGCGAGCGAAACATTTTCCGCCGCGCTCACTGGTAGGCGCATCGCCCGCATCGCGCGGTGGGGCAAATGGCTCTGCATCGAGCTCGATCGCGGAGTGCTTTGGCTGCACTTGAGAATGAGCGGGAAATTACTCTTGGGAAAAATCCCCCCCAATTACCACCCCTATCTGCGCATTGGCCTCGATGTCGAAGGCAGAGAGTTGCACTTGGTGGATCCCCGCAAATTCGCAAGGCTCTATCT
>CAXTAX010000173.1:0-2274 GCA_964241995.1 uncultured bacterium
GTACCTACTAGCCGATCGGCTTCAACAACGCGTTCAAAATTCTTATCTCCGATGGAATATCGCATCTAACCGCAAATTCGAGCAAATTCGAGAAAATCCGCTGATGGCTTTGGGTCAACCTATCAGAACCATCGGTGTAATCTGCAAAACTCTTGTAACTCGGGTGATTAAGTTCATCGCGGAGCCTATCTACCGCATAGGACGCCATTACTTGGTGAGTAATGAGACGCTTAAAAATGAAATCATTGACAAGCACATGAGTAGAGAATTTGAGTCCAAAGAGCAAATCTTGCAGGACCTCATAGGTCAAATAAAATCGATTCAAACCCAGGAACAGCCAACGCTGAACTCGCAGGAAGTGGCGGAAATTGAAAAGATTATCGCCATCGCCAAGCATCATGATTTAAACAACTACGCCTTCGATCATCCCGCCAGCAGAGCGCTTTTGTTCCATGCGATACAGTTGCTAGGTGAAACTGCGCCAACGTCAAATACGATGGTACATTGACTCTTTATCTCTAACACTATGAGCGGAATATCTTTTTCCACGGCAGGGCCACAAACCCGTAAAACAGTGCATTTAGCTCACAATCCGCCCTTCCACCACCAATCTTTAGTTTCACATCGTTGCAACCATCGGGCTGAGGACTGCAATAAATGCACGTAATAAATTTTTTTGTCGTCGATTTGCAAAAAGACCATTAAAGAATCTTTAGCTAACATTCACTGGTGGTCAACTTATGCTGCGCTAAACGCATCTCTTCAGACCCAAAAAAGCAAGCGTTTCTGAAACTACGCGAAAACCTTTCGCTTTGATAAGCTCTAGAGACATGTCTCAGCATTCCCCCCTTGCACCAGTGTCGAAAGAGAAAATTGAAGAAATCTCTTTTGCGCTACAGCTCACTTCCCAATTTCTCGCGCAGCTAGATCCGGTGGCCCACTTTGCGCACCATCGCCTCAGCAACCTGGCCGCGCAGTGCCCCTCAACTTCCCGGAAGGGATTCCGGCCTGAGCAGACCGCACCTCTTCCCGTGTTGACCGCTCCTCAAGCGCTGGAAGCGACTTCGGAAAGCCCGCATCAAGATCCTGCCCCTACAAAGAAGCTGCCGAAACAGGCCGACCAGAAAATCTCCTCTTCTCAGTGCGCGCAGAGCGAGACCGTGGAAGGGGCCTTCAAGCCTAAAGCGCCCCCTTCCAAAAATACAGGAGGACGGCAGCACGGCAGGCATTCTCCCCCAGCATTTGGCGACCTCATCAAATGGATGCAACGCAACTTTCCCGATGTACCCCTTAGGAAATCTGTACACCCCACTTCACCAACCAGCGCTGAGACCGCTGCTGTTTGGATCGTCGCGGAAAATAGGCAAACGGCCCCCCCGCAGGAATCTGAAAGCCAAGCATTCCTGCAAAAAGTCCTAAAGGGTCTTGTCCAAAAGGGCATTGCCACACAGCTCATTGACTGGCACCAATTGGAAAACGCCGGGAAGGGAAGCGTGCAGCTCATTCTCATCGATGCAAAACAAGAGAATCGCCTGCGTACACACTTAAAAGATCAGAAACTTCCAGTAAAGATCCTCCCCATCGATTGGGAAGCTCACGCAAACTCTTTCGAGCTCAAACGCGCGCTTTGGGACAAAATCAAGCAATGCGTTTTGGGGGGAGCGTAGTGCCTGTGGCGCGCGTCGCGAGTATCGCGCTGCTTCAGTCGCTCGGGCGCACCCTTGATTACGCCCTCGATGCGGAGCACGTTCCAGAAATTGGGGCGCTTGTCGAAGTGCCGCTACGCTCGACAAAAGCGCGAGGCATCGTCGTCGAAGTGAAAGAGAATACCGAACTTTCCTCCCTCAAACCGATTGGACGAACTATCGAACCAAGCGCGTTGACCCCGCAGCTGGTGCGTTTGGCGCAATGGATGGCCGCCTACTACTGCTGTCGGCTCGATCAAGTGCTCAAGTGTACCATCCCAAGTGATGTGCGCCATGAGCGGCACGAGCGTGTGCCCCTATTTTTGGTGCGCAAAAAGACGATTTCCTACCTGCGCAGCTGGTGTCAGACACATCGGGCGCAAGTTCCCAAGCAAGCCGCTGTCATCGATTGTCTATTGAGCGCCTCGGCGGGCATGCTGGTCTCAGATGTGCTGAAAAAAGCGCAGGTCACCCGCAGCCCAATCAACACACTTGTGCATAAGGATCTCGTCGAGATCAAAAATCTCCCGCAAAGCGCTTTGGCTGCGCCCGATCATGACTACTTCACCTCAAGCGCAAAAGCCCTCGG
>CAXTAX010000174.1:0-1294 GCA_964241995.1 uncultured bacterium
CTCCTCAAGCTCATATGCTCGTGCCCACCGAGAGCACACCGGCCAGTTATTCCGCTTACTTGACCATCGAGGCTTTGCGCGATGTGTACACAGATGCACATGGCGTTGTCTACAATGCCCGCGAGGTGCTTGCCAATTTGCGATTCAAAGTGGCGAGTAAATAGGGGTCGACTGAAAAAACGTCATGCATTTCAAAACTCTTGAGGTGCACTGATGACGCTAGGTCGACTCCCCTCTTTGAGAAGAAACGCCCAAGTGTCGATCGACCAAGGCGCACATCTGCCGCTCTTCATCGGCAACTACGCGCAATATGGGCTTGGAGCCAAGAGTATGGCAGTTATGCCCCCCCTCTCGATTGGATTGCTCATCGATCTGAAAACCCAAAAAGCCCAAGCGCGAGCAAATTAAAGAGCGAATTTCCGAAGCGTTTTCCCCAATGCCCCCCGTGAAGATGAGCGCGTCTAGTCCCCCATCTGCCACAGCGAGTGCCGATATAGCCTGACTTACGCGGCGAGAGAAGTATTCAATGGCAAACTGCGCTTCATCTGCGGGGTCAACGAGTAAACGATCCATTTGGGAACTGCGCCCGCCCGAAAGAGCGAGCAGCCCGCTTTGGCGCCAGAACAAGTCGATGAGTTCTTCGGGCGCATGATGCTGCGTGCGCTCCAGCACAATTCCCGGGTCCAAATCCCCACTTCGCGTGCCCATGGGTATACCCCCAAGGGGCGTCCAACCCATCGTGGTCTCGATCGAACGCCCATTTTGTACAAGACATAAACTGCTGCCGCTCCCCAAATGAGCGATCGCAATGCGCCCTTGAGCGACGCTTGGGAGCAAGCGGTGAAGCTGCGAGGTGATGTAGCCGAAATTGAGACCGTGAAAGCCTGCCCTGCGAAAGTTTAGCGCCAAAGGGATGGGAAATTGTCGATTCCAGGGCGATAGATCTGCGTGAAACCCCGTATCGTAACAGGCAAATTGCTCTGCGCCAAAGGGCATACACAGATCAATGCCCTTGAGATTGTGGGGCATGTGCAGCGGCGCTCTAGGCAACAAAGTCTCCAAGCGGCGGCGCTCATTTGCATCGATTGAAGCGATCTCCCCTCTGCCCTCTCCTCCATGCGTCACGCGATGCGCAATGCACTCGATTTTCTCCTCACGCACACCCTCGAGCAATCGCTCGATAGCCACTTCGTGATTGGGCAATCCGCCTACTCCGATTTGCCCAAAGCGAAAATCGCGGCGCTTTGCACCGCAAAATAGACTGGCCTTGAGGCTCGACGAGCCCGAAATGATG
>CAXTAX010000174.1:1304-2272 GCA_964241995.1 uncultured bacterium
GATGGTCAGAATCGTCGGCTCTGCCGCAACAGCGTTCAAGTTAAAAGCTCCAGGTCCAGTCGCGCACTTCGGGTAGATCGTCACCAACCGATTTAATGTACTGGCTATGCTCTAAGAGCTTTGCGCGCATCTCCTGCTCAATATAGGGGGCGAGAGCTTCGAGGGCGGGAACGCGACCCACCACATCTACAACGAGGTGATACCGGTCTAAATCATTGCGCACGACCATGTCGAACGGAGTCGTTGTCGTCCCCTCCTCTTTGTAGCCCCGCACGTGCAGATTGCCGTGGTTGGTGCGGCGATACGTCAGGCGATGGATGAGCCAGGGGTAGCCGTGATAGGCGAAGACGATGGGGCGATCTTTTGTGAAAAGAGCGTCGAAAGCGCGCTCGGAAAGCCCATGTGGATGCTCTTTTTCGGGCAGTAGCGTCATCAAATCGACAACGTTGATGACGCGAATCTTCAACTTTGGAGCATAGGTCCGAAGCAAGTCGACAGCTGCAAGCGTTTCCAACGTGGGCACATCCCCCGCGCACGCCATGACAATGTCGGGGAGTTGCCCCCGATCAGTGCTGGCCCATTCCCAAATCCCAATACCGGTACTGCAATGCTTCACCGCTGCTTCCATACTCAGCCACTGAAGAGCTGGTTGCTTCCCACAAACGACGACATTGACGTGATTGCGGCTGCGAAACACTCGATCGGCAATTACAAGTAGCGAATTGGCGTCGGGGGGAAGATAAACGCGAATGATGTTCGCCTTTTTGTTCACGACGTGGTCGATAAAACCGGGATCTTGGTGAGAAAATCCGTTGTGATCCTGCCGCCAAACATGGGAAGTCAAAAGGTAGTTCAGCGAGGCGATGGGGCGGCGCCAAGGGATTTCACTCGCGGTGACCTTCAACCATTTGGCGTGCTGGTTGAACATCGAATCGATGATGTGGATGAAGGCCTCGTAGCAGGAAAAG
>CAXTAX010000175.1:0-2239 GCA_964241995.1 uncultured bacterium
CTCCAAGAGCGCGGTCAAAAAAGCTCCGAGTGTCCCGTGTCGTTGGATCTGCCACTAGCTAGCTGGATTGGGCATTCGACGTGCTGGGTCAAATGGGGAGAGATATCCATCTTGACCGATCCTATTTGGAGCAATCGATGCTCTCCGGTTTCTTTCATGGGTCCGTCCAGACTTCAAAAGGTTCCCCTCGCTCTAGATAATTTCCCCCCGCCATCCATTGTCCTCATCAGTCACAATCACTACGATCATCTCGACTTAGCGACTCTGCGCACCATTCATCGCCTGCACAAAAAGACGCAGTTTTTTGCGCCCTCTGGTCTCGGGGAGTGGTTGACGTATCGAGGTGTGCCTTCAAAAAGCCTCGTTCTCGGTGAAACGCTGCAGGTGCCAGTCGGAGACTCTGTAGTCTCGCTGACCTGCATTCCGGCCATTCACTATTCTCAAAGGGGACTTTGGGACCGCAATCGCACGATGTGGTCGAGCTGGGTGGGGCAGCTCAAAAGCAAGGGAAAACGAAAAACCCTATTCTTCGCAGGTGATACCGCCTACAACGCCGAGATCTTTAAAAAGATTGGGCAGCAATTTGCCATTGATTTGAGCTTTTTGCCCATCGGCGCCTATGAGCCTCGCGTCTGGCTGCGCAGCGCGCATGTGAATCCCGAAGAGGCTGTGCGCATCCATCGCGAGATCCGCAGTCGCTTGAGCATTGGCTGCCATCACTCGACGTTTATGCTGAGCGATCCCGTACTCGAAAACCCCGTAGAAGATCTGATTCAGGCCATGGATGCCGCGGGGGTTGCACCGAGCGACTTCACCACCTTGGAAGTGGGGCAAATCGTCAATTGGTAGCGATGTGTTGAAGGGTAAGCAGGGCGGTTGCAAGCGTTGGAGATGCATTCTGAGAGGGATTTCAGCGCGCACGTAAAAATCTCAACGGCTGTACAAAATCGGTCGAATAGACTAAATTCGCGATTTTCGCTGATACGGCGATGCCGCTGCGATGGTTCGGAGTAATCCCAGATACTACTCTGGCACAGGCCCAACCGCCCATTCTTTAGGAGGAATTCTAGGGAAGTGGTTGAAAGGCTTTGAAAAAAGAGTCCAGGATCGTCCTGAAAAGATCTTTGCCGCTTGGGATTTAGTTGTCGGGCCGCGCATCTCTTCAATGACGCGTCCCCTCTCGTTCGACGGTGGAGTCTTGACGATTCTCGTTGACAATTCCACATTGCTCAGCATGCTTGCTGGCAGCGAGAAGCGGAGAATCATTCAGCAGTTAAAGCAACAGCATGGATTGCCCATCAAAACCGTCCGCCTTACAAGGGGATGATTTCGGAGAAACGCTTGTCAAGTCACGAATATAACGCCAGCTCTATCACTGTTCTCGAAGGATTGCAAGCCGTTCGAGAGCGCCCCGGAATGTACATCGGTGATACGAGCCTTTCCGGGTTGCACCAATTGGTCTTCGAGGCGGTCGATAACTGCATCGATGAAGCGATGGCTGGTTATTGCTCCCAGATCTCCATCATCTTGCGCGAGGATGGTGGCGTAGTCGTAGAAGACGACGGTCGGGGAATTCCCATCGAGCGCCATGCCAAGGAATCGCAAAAACAGGGCAGGGACGTTTCAGCGCTCGAGGTGGTGATGACTATCCTTCACGCCGGTGGAAAATTCGACAAGAACACCTACAAAATATCGGGCGGCTTGCACGGTGTAGGAGTCTCTTGCGTGAATGCACTTTCGAAAGACATGACGGTGCAGGTCTTTAAGGGGCAAAAGGCCTATGAAATGAAATTTTCGCGTGGCCTGGTCGTGCAGCCGCTCAAAGTCTTGGGCCCCACTCAAAAGCAAGGCACGAGCATCTTCTTTTGGGCTGACGACGAGATTTTCTCTACGACCGAGTATCACCGCGAAACGCTGGTGAAGCGATTGCGCGAGTTGGCCTTTCTCAATAGCCGCATCCACATCAACTTTAAAGATGAACGCGTTGATCCTCTATACAACACCGAGTTTCACTTCGAAGGAGGACTGAGCTCTTTTGTCGCGGATTTGAATTCCGAAAAGACGCCGCTATTCACAAAGCCCATCGCTTTCTTGGCGCGCAAGGAAAGCCGCGATGGACCTGTCGAAGTGGATGTGGCCATGCCCTGGCAAACTGGAAGTGCTGAACTTTTGCTATCCTTCGTCAACAACCTTTCGACGCGTCAAGGGGGGACACACGTCACTGGGTTTTACACTTCAC
>CAXTAX010000176.1:0-2234 GCA_964241995.1 uncultured bacterium
GATTGCGGCTCAAAAGACCGCACCCGCGAAATCGCCCTGGCCTTCGACAATGTGAAATTCTACGAGACCCCTTTTCGGGGATTTGGAGACATGCACAATTCCGCGACGAAACTGGCGCGCTTTAACTGGATCCTATCGGTCGATAGCGATGAAATTCTCTCGCCGGAACTCATGGCAGAGATCTGCACGCTTCACCCCGATTCGGGGGCAATGTACGCATTCCGTAGGGACAATTACCTACGCGGCAAACGCATTTGGGGATGCGGATGGTCTCCCGATTGGGTTTTTCGCCTCTTCGATAGGCGGCGCGCGGGGTTCGACGATCGACTCGTACATGAAAAAGTGTGCGGTATAGGTATCTCCAAGCGCTACCTCAAAGGAAGCGCACGCCATGAACCCTACCGCACGACAAGCGATTTCCTAGAAAAGATGCAGCGCTATACCTCCCTTTTCGCCGAGCAAACTTGCGGCAAGCGAAAAGCTTCGCTTTGGACGGCGCTCACCCATGGAGGATGGGCATTCGCAAAGAGTTATTTTTTGCAATTTGGATGGTTGCTCGGCTTCGAGGGTTTTTTCATTTCTACCTACAACGGGCATACCGCCTACTACAAATACCTCAAACTTCGAGAGCTCAACGAAAAAAAAGCGCGCGAGGTCCGCACCGAGTCGAAACCACCCACTGTAAATACGCCGTAAGGTGTAGGTCAGCGCATGATCGCGCGCTCTTTACTTTGCAGTGAGTTCCTGCAGGAGCAGGCGGTGCCCCGCTGAAAAGGGCAGCTTTTCCAGTTCGCTCGTACGCACAAAGCGCATTTCCAAATCCTCAGTATGCTCAATGGCGTTTTCCGGCCACGCGCTCGCGCAGTGCAATCCGCGCAATGCCACTTTGTAACGAGTGAATGTATGGTGCATGAGCGAAGTCCAACGCTTGGGTTGAAGAATAGCTCGCCGCACAAGGGACCACTCCAAAAGACCAAAATCCCCCAATGCCGATTGGACTGGTGCCAGACAAATCATTGCCAACAATGCGCGCTCCCACTGTCCTTGAAGTTGGGTATAGGGAAATTCCCATAAATCGCGCATCACCCCATGCGCTAGCCTTCTTTGCACGAGGATACACTGCTCTCCTTTCACAGATCCTTCGATGATGAGCGCTAAGCGGGTCAGCTTTTCACATTTTTTGCGCGGGGCTTTGACAGGCAGGCAATTTACAAGGCCCTGTTGAAATGCTGCGCATGTTCCTTGTAGTGGGCACAAGGCGCAATCAGGATTACTTTTTTTGCAGACAAGAGCGCCGAGTTCAATCAGCGCTTCAGCAATCTCCCATGGCCGACTGATCGGCAGCATTTTTAAAATCGCGCGCTGCATTTCCCGCTTCGTCCCAGGCAAAGTGACATCGTCTTGTACGGCCCACCACCGAGCCAAAACCCGGAGTGCGTTGCCATCAAGAGGGGCGGCTCGCTGGTGGTGCGCAAAACTGGCGATCGCAGCCGCAGTGTAAGGACCAATTCCATTTAGTTTCAGTAAATCGCTTTCGTTATCGGGCAATACCCCCCCAAATTCTTCAACGATCTGCTTTGCCGTCTTATGGATGTTGCGCGCGCGGGAGTAATATCCTAATCCCTCCCAAGCCTTGATGACGCTCTCTAATGACGCGCGCGCAAGAGCATGCACGTTGGAAAACTGCTTGAGCCAGCGCTGAAAATAAGGTACGACAACATCAGCTCTAGTTTGCTGAAGCATAATCTCCGAAATCCACACGCTGTAAGGAGTTGCTAGCTCTCTCCAGGGAAAGTGGCGGCGCTGACGCAAAAACCACGAGCGTAATTCCTCCAAAGCGCCGTTGTCCAGTTCAGCTTTACTCTTTTGAGCTATGGACGTGTCGGAATTCACCTGTACTTTTTCGATCATTTGATGCTCTCATTTTGGTCAGCATACCAAATGAGCAAGCAATTGTGGGTGGTTCTAAATTGGGTACGCCAATCTGAGGTTGTGATTGCATTGGGAGTGATCGTTAATGCATTTGGAGAGGGTTTTTTTTGGCAACCTAAAACCGCCTCTGTCTGAGGGTGAGATGAAGGTTTTAATCATAACTCGCTTGACATTCGGCTCTGAATTATTCGCAGTGCATGTCTCTAAAAGCAACTTGTAATCTATCGAAAATTAATCTATGAAAAGGTAAACTTGTATTAGTTTTTCAAAAAACTAGGGCGAGATTTTGATCGCAGCTAAAC
>CAXTAX010000177.1:0-2231 GCA_964241995.1 uncultured bacterium
AGACAAAACTTGCGCGTTTTGCTCAACAGCAGCGAGTGCAATTTCACGATCTCTTTGAAAATTTGCGCCCATGCTATCCAAGATCAACCCGTTCTTTTTAACTGCGGCCAAAGCAAAGCTTCGAGTGTTCTTGAGCATCGGATTTGCGAATTGGAGCGCCAAGAGATTTTGCTCGATTGCCTTGAGCACGATTTCCCTAGTACGTTTAAACCTTTCCTTGACGAACTCTAGTGCCAAACCATTTCGCTCGACAGCCGCAAGGATACAATCTGGATCTCTACTAAACGTTTCAGCCACATATTTGAGTACAGCTCCATTTTTTTCGATGGCGTCTAACACAAAGCTTGGAGAGTCCTTGAGTCTAGGATGCGCATAGTCAAACACTGCGGCATTTTGCTCGATAGCGGCGAGGACGAAGCTCCGATCATTTTTGAGTGCTGAACTTGCAAACCGCATTTCTTTGTAATCTCGCTTGAGAGCTGTGCGTACGACTTCCGGAGTATTTCTCAAATGATGGCTAAAGTTTTCAAGATGGCCAATTCTCATGGACAGGAGTAAAAGGGCGATTTCTTGGTTGTTCTTAAACAGTGTGGGAAGTTGACTGAGTACGAATCTGTGCCTATCAGAGGTTGCAAGATAACGAATCAGCGTAATGTCCTCATCGAGAGATACAGATGTATTTCTGTGCCTTTCGAGTCTTCGATCATCTATGTAATAAAAAAGCTGATCCTCCTCTATTTGTTGGGTAGCGTCCAATGTCGATGGCCTGTTTGCACCACCCAAAGTCTCAACGTCTAGATATCTGCGGAGATGGGTCTCCTGCTGGATGGTTTGGTCTCTCCAAGCAGCAGTGCGATTTTGGTACTGGTCATTGAGATACCTGGATCTTTCTTCGTCATTAAGGCACTTAAGCTGTTCAGCTTTTCGCACAATATTTGTGGAGATGAATTGCCTGAGAGCCGGGATTTTGTGTCCTTCAATCCAAAGACTTGCGTCATCGTAAATTTCTGCAATGGAGCGCAGTTGATCGCGAAGGGATGATTGTGTTCCGGGCGACAAAGCGCCAGGTGGTAGCTCGATACAACAGATCCTTCCCTTTAGCTCGTTTGGAGCAAACTCCCTCGGCGCGGAAAATACCTTGATGATCAAGCGAGCCACTCTGGAAAATTCATTGGCTCGCAAATTGATGCGATCGATGTACTCCGCCATTTTTTCTGACCACAGAGCTTGTTCCCGATTTGAAAGGGATAGAGAATGAATAAGCTGCATGGTGCGTCAGAGGTTATTTGTATCGTTTACGTGAAATTTCAACCATTAATTACACTAATAAAAAATAAATTAAATTTAAACGAAGTTTTTATAAGTAGTATGTGAGATTTATACTACTTTTCGCTCCTGGCTATGTTTGCAATCTTGCAAACGTGTGCGATCAGCTTGTAAATTTCCTAGTGGAGAAACACTTCGCACCTATGAGTGCGTGCCATTCAGCTCGAGCCTCAATGAAATGCTGGGTCAACGTAATTACCCCCGCGAAAAGTGGGAAAGTCATAATTTCGACAGTTTAAGGAGCTCTTTGGGGGAGCTGACTGGCAAAGCGTACGGGAAGGTTCCCCGTTTTGCCTCAACTCCAAGCCTCAAGATGCAGAGCATGCATTTGTGGTAAAATGGAGCCACCTCAACAATCCGCAAAGCACCTAACGAGGTTTGGGAATTGCTGTAAATAGCTTGCTTGACTAAGGATAGAAACGGGTTAGAAATTTATCCCTCGATGTCACAATCTGTGAGCATTTTTCATTTTTGTGACCACACTCCGAACCTACCATCTACGTATTCAAATTTTGACCGCTACTTGAGGCATTGACGCGGATTGCGGTTTTGACTCAGGCGCAGGCTTCATGCCATAAAAATCACGATGTTTTCGATTACCTGTTATTCGTCCACTTCAGGTAAAGCGGGGTTGCAGTACGTGCAACATCATTCCACGCTCGCCGAGTCCTCTCCAGAATCTTCTCCCATTGTTGGTTCTCGAAGCAGCATGCTTCCGCGGAAAGGCCTTTTCAGCCCACCTAGCAATCCTGGCGTTCCAGAATCCCCCAACGGTGTATCAAACTCACTTTGGTCAACCATGGCAAACGCAGAAAAAACAGGTCTTTCAAGTTCCGTTGGAAGCTCTAGCGTGATGGAATATGACTCTGGCAGCACATCCTCAGATGGAGATGAGATGATGGACA
>CAXTAX010000178.1:0-2225 GCA_964241995.1 uncultured bacterium
GGTCAATTCTAAGATGGCGAATAACCCACCTGGTTTGAGTGCGCGCGAAGCCCCTTGAAAGACAAGCCTGGGATCGCTGACGTTACGCAGTCCATACGCGATACAAACTGCATCGAAAGTTCCCCTCGGCAACCCTGGCGGCAGATGCTGGACATCAGCTTCGATCAGCGAAACGCGCGCGGGAATGCGCGCGCGGTCTTTATCCAGGCGCATCCGCGCAATGTCCAGCATTTGCGGGCAAAAATCGACGAGGGCGATTTTTCCCAAGCTCGGGCACCGGCGCCCCATTTCAAGGCCAATGGCGCCGGTGCCCGCACACAAATCGAGTAGACTTTCGGGGGCAAAATGCGCAAGGCATTTGCACAGAGCGCGATTCCAAGTGAAGTGCAGGCCCATCGATAAAATGGCATTGGTGCGGTCGTAACGACTGGCAATGGCGCCGAACATTTGGCGCAAATCACCCCCGGACCCATCGGTCGATGCGGACCCAAGAGTCATGGATTTGCCGGGGTCTGATGCAAACTACATTGACCAGCTGAATGGGAAAGATGAGGACGGCGACCAGCTTGTATAATAGCGCGCCGCATTCCGCTTTGGTTCATCGCGAGCTGAATGCCCCCGGCAGCTGTGGCAATTTTCTCCTCAAGGGCGGTCGACCCTAAATCGTTGGCCCCGCAATTGAGTACTTCCTGAGCGAGTTCGAGCCCAACATAGTTCCACAGCACTTTGAGGTTTGGGATATTGTCCAACATCAAACGCGAAACGGCGTAGATACGGCGAATGCTCTTGGGTTTGATGCGTTTTGAGCGTGTGCCAAGTGCATTGTTTTCCAAGTGGTAGCGAAGCGGGACGAAAGCCTGAAACCCCCCCGTTTTGTCTTGAAGGGCGCGCACTAGCTCCCAATGAGTGACCAAATCCTCTTTTTCCTCAACATGGCCGAAAAGCATCGTGATATTTGACGGAATGCCCAACTGATGCGCAATGGCGTGTATTTCTAAGTAGCGCTCACTGGTAATTTTTTGAGGAGCTACTTGCCGGCGTACCCGCTCAACCAGCACTTCAGCGCCACCACCTGGAATGGAACCCAAACCCCAAAGTTTCATGCGCTCCAAGACCTCAGTAACCGACAGTCCGTGTAGCTCTGCGAGAAATTCGAATTCCACGGGCGTAAGAGCCTTAATATGAAGCTTCGAATCGAGGGCCTTAATTCCGCGAAAAATTTGCTCGTAGTAAGGCAGATTGGCATCGCGCCATAAACCTCCCACAATATGCACTTCGTTGATTCCCTGATCGAGCCTTGCGCGCACCTTATCGATTATGACCTCAGGAGAGTGAAACCACGCTTTTGCTTGGCCGGGCTTAGCGTAAAATGAGCACATCGGACAGGATAATTCGCAGAGATTGGTGGGATGAATGAATAAGGTAGTTGCAAAAAACACCCCATCTCCCACTTTGCGTTTGCGCGCGCGATTGGCCAATTCGCAAACGATGTGTTCCTGCGGCACATGCATCAGGTGCACGCCCTCTTCTTTGGTCAGACGCCTGCCAGTGAGGGCCTTCAGGGCAATGCTTCGAAGCTCCGCGTCTTCAAGTGCCCGCGCCCAAGTTACATCATCGTTTTCACATAGATCGACCACTGTTCCGCATCGCGCAAATGCTCCAAGAGACTTGCTCATCGTCAAAGCCTATTGAAGGTCGGGATCAGAGCCACCACAAAGATGGCAACCCCCATGGCAGGAGTCGTCGCGGCGATCGCGCGGGTCGATAGGATTGCGCCCGCAACTGGTTCTCTGCCAAACGCGACCGGTCACCAACCATCCGACACAACCGAGTAGGCAACAAAGAGAAAAAATGACCAAGGTCAAAATTGAGGTTTTCATCAAAGTCACAAGCCACTCCTCGCTCAGATACTCGAGGAGTTCAATCCCCCCCTTTTTTCCCCTTTTTGACAGAAGTCTCTGGTCCAGTCAAATTCTTTTCGGCTAAATCGATCCAAATTGGCGAAGACCAAGCGGTGTGCCCATCTGTTTGCTGAATGCGCAGATAGTAGTACACAAAGCGCGAAGGGCTCTCGCGCGTGGTATTGCGCAGGGAAATTGCGGCCAGAGGTTCAGCATCGTCTATGGCATAATCGAACTGCTCGTCAGAGTGATTCTCCGTGAGACTAAAGGTGTGAAATAGGACCCCATTGCGAAAGATTTCCACTTGAGCCAACGGCGCAGTAC
>CAXTAX010000179.1:0-2219 GCA_964241995.1 uncultured bacterium
CGCCAACACGACCATTCGCCTTTACGCCGAGTCAAAAAAATCGCGCGAGCGGCAGGGCATGGGGTTTCGCATTTCGCGCTGGGATGAAAAATTGCTGCGCTTTGCCAAAAGCTTCGAAGAGACGATGATGCGCCTAGAGACCAACTTGCCTCTTGAAGGCGCATTGGACGCGGGCTGGAAGATCCTCGCGAGCATTTTCGACGCAAAAGAACTGGGGATGAAAGAGAAATTGGTGACGCGCTATTGGCCAACGGGAGAAGGGTAATGGCCGAGGTGAAGTTGACGAAGACTCAACTGCGCATCGAGCAGGGGAAGTTGAGGGGATTTGAGTACTTTTTGCCGACACTGCGTTTGAAAAAAGCCCTGCTGCAGCAGGAAATATCAGATGCGCGTGCCGAGCAGCGCCGTTGGCTAGAGCTCGTGGAGAAGCAATGGGAGAATTTCGGGCGATTTGCACCCCTTTTTTCGACGAGTCGCTACAACCCATTGAGTTTGGTGTCCATCGGGGAAATTCAAAGGACAATAGAAAATATTGCCGGCATTGAAGTGCCACAACTCGTCGCTGTCCGCATTGACGTCGCGCCCTATTCCACGGTCGACACTCCCGTTTGGCTCGATGGAATTCTCGTCGAATTGGCAAAATATCGAGAGGCGCAAGTGCGCGCGCAGATTGCCGCCGATCGCGTCGCAGCCCTCGAAGAAGAGCTTCGGCAAGTCTCCATACGCGTCAATCTCTTCGAGAAGATCCTCATTCCCAGAGCGGAGGGAAATATCCGCAAGATCAAGATCTTGTTGGGAGATCAACAGCTCACTGCCATCGGCCGAGCCAAAATGGCCAAGGGCAAAAAAACTCTCGCTAAGGTGTAGTGCATGCGAGTCGATGCGAAAAAGATCCTTTTCGTTGGATCTGTCTCACAACGCGAAGCGTTTTTCGAGCGCGCTCAAAATTTGGGCGTCGTGGAGTTCGTCGCAGGTCAACCTCACCTTTCAGTCATGGCGCCTTCGGAGACATCAGATGATCTCACAGATGCACTTACGCAGTTCATCAAAGCGCTCAGAATTCTGGGGCGTTTACCCTCCACAAACTTGCCAAAATCCCCTACTGACAAAGTGCCTGCACTGCCCGCAGCAAAACCCATGGAGATGGATCAAGAGGCGCTTTCCATGGCTCAAGAGGTCGTGCAGTTAGATGTCGAGGACAAAGAGCTCGTAGAGCAGCTCTCCACTTGGCGGCAAGAGAGAAGCCGCGCCGCACCCTTTGGCGCATTTTCCATGTCGGATCTGCGGGGCATTGCCGCGCGCAGTGGCCGCTTCGTACAATTTTTTACCTGTTCACTCACCCGCTTGCCCCCTCAAATGCCCTCCGAAATGATCGAGGTGACTCGTGAGATGGGAAGGTGGGTCGGATTGAGCTTGGCCAAAGAGCGCTTTGAGTGCGCCCCTTTTCACGAAGTATCATTAGAGCAATCGGCTTCTGAAATCGATGCCACGGTCCGTTCAATATCAGAAAAACGGCAGACGATTTTGCGGCGCCTATCTCTTTTAAAAGATTCCGAATCACGCCTTCAGCGCGCATTGCTCGATGGAATCAATACAAATGCTCGCTCGCTCGCCATCGGCTCCTCGGCCCCTTTGCTGGGGGAGCATCTTTTCACTGCTCAAGGGTGGCTACCAGACAGTGATGTATCGCGCCTGCAAACAGCATTTGATGGTGCAGAAGTTTGCGCGATGCCCATAGAACCCGATATTGGAGAGTTAGCGCCAACGTGTTTGCATAACCAGGGGCTCGACCGCATTGGGCAGGATTTGACGGAGATTTACGACGCTCCAGCGACGACGGATCGCGATCCCTCTACGTGGATCCTCTGGTCCTTTGCCTGTTTTTTCGCCATCATTGTGGGGGATGGGGGATACGGTCTCCTCTTTTTGCTGTGTTCCCTATTGGCGAGTTTTAAGTTTGGCCGGCAAAAAAACGCCCATTCCACCATTGCCAGAGCGCTGCGCCTCGCTCGCATGCTGTCACTTGCCTGCATATCCTGGGGGATCCTTTCGGCAACGTTTTTTTCCCTGCCCGTGGCCCCCGAAAGTGCCCTGCGCTCGATATCTCCGATTTCCTTCTTAGCAGAGCGCAAGGCGGCGTACCACTTCGCGCAAAAAGATCAGGTCTACTCGGAGTGGACGTATCGCGTGCCCCATTTGACCAACCTGCGGGAGGGACG
>CAXTAX010000180.1:0-332 GCA_964241995.1 uncultured bacterium
GGAAACCCTCAAGGCGCTTTCTAAAGATGTTACAGCGAAGTGCTACGGCGGAGACATCACCCGCAAACGCAAGCTCTGGGAAAAACAAAAAAAGGGTAAGAGGCGCATGAAAGAGGTCGGCCGAGTCTCCATTCCCCAGGGGGCTTTTATGGAAGTCCTGCGAGCTTTTGAATAAACACATGGTTTCAATGCGCGATGCTCTGCATCGCGAGGTAATGCGATTTTACGGAGAACTTCCCTTGTGACAACAATGCAAGTGGCAACTTTGCAGGATAATAATGGCGCGCAGGCCGAAAGTGAGCGTTTACCCACGATCGATGCAGCGCGCGTGC
>CAXTAX010000180.1:342-2204 GCA_964241995.1 uncultured bacterium
CCTGAGCACGTGGCGATCATCATGGACGGCAATCGGCGCTGGGCCAAGCGGCGCGGGCTGTCTCCACTAGCGGGTCACTATAAAGGGGTCGCCGCCTTGTCGCGCATCGTGGAAAGTGCGCTCCATTGGGGGGTCACGACGCTCACCGTCTACGCCTTTTCCACGGAAAACTGGGCTAGATCCCTAGACGAAGTGGAAGGTTTATTCGAACTCATAGGCCAATCCCTAATCGATCAAAGTGAGAAATTGCTGGATCAAGGGGTCAGCGTGCATGCGATCGGCGATCTCGCGCGCGTACCCGCGTCCTTGCGCGCGCAACTCGCTGAGACCGTCAGATTCACGAGTCCAGGCAAGCGTCTCAAACTCGTTTTGGCCATCAACTACGGCGGACGCGACGACATCTGCCGAGCGATGCGCCGCGTCGTCAGCGAATGTTTGGCCGGTCAACTCGACCAGGACGCTGTCGACGAGAAGCTGATTGGCGAGTATTTGGATACTGGGCCATGGGCGGACCCAGAATTATGCATTCGGACGAGCGGAGAGTTTCGCGTGAGCAATTTTCTCCTTTGGCAATTGGCCTACACGGAAATGGTCTTCGCCGACACTCTCTGGCCCGATTTCACAAATGCGGATTTCGTGAAGGCGATCGCAGAATATCAAGCAAGGCAACGACGCTTTGGGATGCGCTGATGATCGGCACTAAATTTCTTACCGAGACCCACTGTCGTCTCCTCATCGGAGCGCTATTCACTTTTGCGACTGCCCTCATCGTGCAGAGTCTCGCCACTGCATGGGGCTTATTGATACTAACTGGGGCACTTTTTGCGATTTTGCAGTGGGCGCTTGTGGATTTTTTCGAGCTCGCTAGAAGACTCGGCGCTTCTCCAAGCGCTCCCGCTTTGTGGCTGTTGATCAATGGGACCTTTTTGTGCGCTTGCCGAGGGGTTGTGCCCTCACTCGATGCGTGGGGCGCCACGTTGCAAATGGCGCTTTACATGGGGTTTTCGGCATTCATTGCCCGTTCTCTCAAGCGCTCTTCGACGCCTCTTTTAGATATTTTTGCCTCTGTTTTGGGGGCTCTATACTTGGCTTGGCCCCTCGCGAGTTTGCTGAACTTGATTTTGAGCTGCGGCTCTGATGTTTCCTTGCGTCAGTGGTGGGCGATTTACGCGGTCGCAGTTGCGAAGATGACCGACATCGGGGCGTGGTATGTCGGCAGCAGGTGGGGTAGCCGCCCTTTGGGCCCGATCAGCCCGCGCAAAACGATTGAGGGAGTCTTTGGGGGCATGGTTGCGGGCTTTGTGGTCGGTTCCTTATTGACGTGGGGATATCCCTGCTCGGGTGGCATGCGGCTTGGTGGGTTTTTGGCCATGGCGCCCCTGCATCTCGCAGTCAGCAGCATCGCGCAACTGGGGGACCTTTTCGAATCGCAACTCAAGCGGTCTAGTGGGCTTAGGCACAGCGGTCATTTGCCGGGTTTAGGGGGCATTTTGGATTTGATCGATTCTCTACTCTTCACTTTTCCCCTGCTGTATCTCGTGCGCTGCGTATGATCATCACCATTGATGGACCTGCGGGCAGTGGAAAATCGACTGTAGCGCGATTGCTCGCGGCCAAGCTGCGTATCCTTCACCTCAATTCTGGAGCGCTTTTTCGAGCTTTGACGGCCCTTTGCCATCAAAAGGGTCTTCTCGACCCTTGGCAAGAAGCTGAAATTTGCCGGCTAGTCGAGCATTGCGTCATTCGATGCCAGGCGCGTGAAACGCCCATGCGCTGGACGTTAAACAGCATGGAGTTCACTTCAGAGCTATCTAGTCCTCCAGTGATGGCGCATTTGTCGCAACTGGCCGCAATCCCTATGG
>CAXTAX010000181.1:0-2175 GCA_964241995.1 uncultured bacterium
AGGCGATGCAACGCGTCGCGTAAAGCGAGGTTGCTGGCTACCCCTCCGCCTAGGTAAAGTCGTTTTGTCTGAGTGTCTGATGAATTTGCAAATTGTGCGACTACAGTTGTGATGGCGCTGACAGCTGTTTTTTGAAAGCTCGCCGCGAGATCGCTTTGATCTTGCCGGGAAAGCTCTCCATTTTCCTTCAGTGCACTTATGCGGTGCATCATTGCCGTTTTAAGCCCGCTGAAGGAAAAATCGTAGGGCCTACCCTTTATACGTGGAATGGATAGGGGAAAGCGCTCGGGGTTTCCCGAGCGGGCGAGCACTTCGATGCGCGCGCCGCCGGGATAGGAAAGCCCCAACATGACAGCCACCTTATCAAAGCTTTCGCCAATGGCGTCGTCGAGAGTTTGCCCGATCAGTTCATAGCTACCAAGAGCGTCAATGCGCACAAAAAGCGTGTGCCCCCCTGAAAGTACAAGCCCGAGACTATGGACCCACTGAGAAGGGGGAAAGGGCATCATCGCCGCATAGAGATGCGCTTCGAGGTGGTTGACGGGGATATAGGGTTTTTTCAGCGCGAGAGCGAGGGTGCGCGACGCACTCCAGCCTACCAAAAGGGCCCCCACAAGGCCTGGGCCCGCAGCGCAGGCGATCGCATCGATATCCCCTAACGTGCAATTGGCATCGTTCAGGGTTTTGTGCAGGAGGGGGAGAAGGACGTCGATGTGGCGCCGGCAAGCAAGTTCTGGGACCACTCCATTATAAAAAGCATGTAGATCGCTTTGCGAAGCGATCGTGTGCGCTAATACTTGGCTTCCATCGCGGACAAGGGCGAAGGCGGTTTCATCGCAAGTCGATTCACAACCCAGTATGAGCATCCTTTAATTTACAATTTGCGTGTTCAAAGCCATGTTTTGAACGGGGAAAATGAAGAGACCGTGCACTTAGTGGTCGAGAGAGTCCGTACAGCCTCGGACATGATTTATTTGCTACAATGCGTTCTGCGAGAAGGCGATACAAGCTCACTCGAGCGCCAATTTAGCGGCATCAGCATCAGCGACCCATGTAATGGGAGTTCCCTCATATCCCAGCCAACTCGCTGGGAAGGTGTAGGGCTCTCGCTGATCGCGCAATACCGCGGCTAGAATAGATGCTTTTGCACTACCTGTCACACAACCCACCTTGACGCGCGCGCGATGGATGAAGGGGAGGGTGAGGGTCATTCGCCAAGTATCTTTCGCTTTGACCCAATGCGCTACTGCAAACGGGCAGTCGTTAGAGTTTTGCGCATCGCTGGCTTTGGGAAGTGCAGCATAACCCGAAGAATGGGGGAAGAGTGAGGCGGTGTGACCATCGTCTCCCAACCCCAAAAAGATCCAGTCAAGTGCGCCATGACGTCCGAATATTTCTGCGCAGATTTGATTGTATGCAGCCCCATCTTCGACAGGCGCGGGCAGTTGTCCAAACCGCATGGGATAAATCTGCTCTTTGGGGATGGGCAGAGTTGCAAGGCCGCATTCCATCGCCATGCGGTAATTACTATCGGGGTGATCGAGGGGCACATCCCGTTCATCGGTCCAGAGCAAGTCTACGCGTTTCCAGTCGATCTTAAAGCGCGGCGCGATTATCGCCACCTGGCGATAGATTTCTTTGGGCGTCGTGCCTCCGGTTACAGCGACGGTGTAGCGCTCCTGGCGCGTCAAAGATTGCTGAATGTCCTTGAGCCACCAATTGGCGAGGTACACACCTACTTCGCTTGCAGACGATTCGACGTGGAGTTTTCGAAATCCAAAAGAATGTTCAGTCATTGATCAAGTCCACCCTCATTTTCGCGTGTAGCTGAAAGGTAGAGTGAATTTTTCGAGAGTGCGCAGCATGATGAGCAGTTGTGGGCTAAGGGCTTCTCATTTTCTCGTCGATTTTAGCCACTCGTGACCCGATTTAGCTAGCAGAATATCGGCCGCAATCGGTCCCCAGGTACCAGCGGGATAATTGGGGAAATCGCAAGGGGGGGATTGCGCCCAATGATCGAGCACAGGAGTGAGGAGGCGCCACGATTCGGCGACTTCATCTTTGCGAGCGAAAAGTGTGCTATCTCCCAAAAAGCAGTCGCAGAGCAAGCGCTCATACGCTTCAGGGGTGGCGGCGTTGAAGTGGTCGGTATAGCTAAAGTTCATCGTGACGGGT
>CAXTAX010000182.1:0-2174 GCA_964241995.1 uncultured bacterium
AATATGAAGTGCGTGACGGTGAAACACCTCCCCCCTTCGACTTTGCCGAATTTTCCAAAGTGCACGATATTGAGTGCACTTTGGGATTTGGCGGCAAACTCGTCGTCTCTCAACTCCCCTCTCTTCAAGGAAATTGGGCCTTATTTCTCTCTTATGAAGACCTGAGCGACCAGACTGATTCGAAGATCTCGCATTCGCTGCTTGAAGCGATGCGTTGTGCGCGCGTAGTGCTGACCGACGATACGCGCGTTCGGGATGAAGTACTGCGCTGTTTTCCCTTTTTAGGTAAGCGTCTACGCTACATTCGGAAAGCGACTGGTCCTTTGCCACAAATTAGTGAAAGCTCTTTAAACTCGCTCGGACTACCAGATGGGGCTTGTTGGTTTTTACTCAATCCTGGGGGTTGTGAGGAGTGCGTCGAGCGCATTGCGGAAGCATTTGACCTTTGGCATCGCGAAGATTCGCGCATCTACCTTCTTACGATTGGCCAGTTTGCCGAGGGTCATTTGAGTAAAGCGATCGCAAAACACCTAAACCGATCAGGCGTCATTGCACAATCAAGTCTTTCTCCGGCAAGTTTTTTCTATGCAGCACAAAATGCCTGCGCCGTCATCGATGCAAGCGAGTATCCATTGGAATCTCTTTATACTTTGCACGCCATGCGCTATGGAGCCATCGTTGCTGCACGGCAGCAGGATGCAGAACTGCTCAATTGGAAAAACAGCCTTTATTTCGAAGGCGCCAAAGACCTCATCAAAACGTGTCGAAATTTAGTATGCCCGCGGCAAAAAGACGCTTTGCGCCGTTCTTTGGGAAAAGCCGCGCGAGAAACTGCTGACGATCTATTTGCAGAACAGCGTGAAAGCGCAGAATATGCGCAATTGTTTACGGAAATTTTTAATACGACTAGCCCTGCGCAAAAAGGCCCCAAGTGAATAAGCCTGCACTCTCGGGTGAGGTGCGGGCTTGATGTGGGCTTTTGACTGGGCGTTAAAGAAGAGTCGTTAACTCTTCAACATGATCCGCTTACCGACGTTGAAAAGATCCCCTGCGGCTGGGAAAGCTTGAGGGTTTGTGCTGCGGACGAGGCGAGCGAGGTGGAGGGGGCGGTCCCATCCAAGTCATCGGCTTGTCAATCGCCTCACAGATTCTCCCTAAATTGGGCAAATCCCTGTGTGTGACCAAGGCAATTGCCGAACCCTCTCTTCCATAACGACCCGTTCTACCGATTCGGTGCACGTGAGATTGTACATCCTTGCCAATGTCAAAGACAAAGACATGGGATACGCCAGTAAAGTCCAGACCTCTGGAGGCTACATCGGTGGCGATGAGATGGCGAACTCTTTGTTTGCGAAACTGCTCGATGATCGCAGTGCGGGTGTGCTGCGAGAAGCCAGCATGTAACACGCGCACTGAACCTAATACCGGCTTGAGGATGAGCTGCATTTGATCGCAGCTGATTCTGGATGAACAGAAAATGATCGATTGAGTGGGGTTGAGCTCTTGAATTAGGGCTTGTAACCGCTGCTTTTTCTCTTCGAAAGAACTGCAAAAGGCGAAGTTGTGGACAATTTGATGAGGCGTTTTGGTATCTTGGGCAGCGCGCAACTCCAACGGGTCGGTCATCAACTTAAGGGCGAGGGTGCGCACCTCTTTGGACATCGTCGCCGAAAAGAGAAGTTTTTGATGCTTTTGCACCATACAACTGGCGATGAAGGTCAAGTCGTCGACAAATCCCATCCCCAGCATCTCATCCGCCTCATCGAGCACAAGTGCTTCAATGTGCGATAGGTCGACCAAGCGATTGCGAATGAGGTCAATCAATCGACCTGGTGTGGCGACCAAAATATCGACACCTGCGCGCAGTTTAGACGCCTGCAATTGCATGTTGCAGCCTCCGAAAACCGCGAAGCTCTCGATCGACCCGACGCGTCCGAGTTTCTGGGCCTCTTTGACGTATTGCATGGCGAGTTCTCGTGTGGGTACGAGGACGAGCGCTCTGAGACGTCGATTGCGCGAGCCGAGCTTCTGGATGAGGGGAATCAAGCAGGCCGCTGTTTTCCCCGAGCCAGTTTTAGCTAGGGCGATGATGTCTCTTCCCTTCAGCACAGCTGGAAGAGTGAGTTCTTGAATTTCAGAAGGGGCGTCGATACCCATTTTTTTGAGAGTTTCAA
>CAXTAX010000183.1:0-2168 GCA_964241995.1 uncultured bacterium
ACCCTTCAGATGCACTTCACTCGCCCCACCCCTCAATTTGACATGCGCAAATTTTCAGCCGAATGGCTAGCTCCCTCAACGTGGGAAGGAGAGCGAGGACACTTTTCACCGAGCGCTGCGCGCCCGCGCGCCTCCTGGCTTTTAGGGTAATCGGCATGCGTCATCGAATAGTCGAAGCACTCGGGATACTCTGGGCGATCGCCCATCTGGCTACAGGCCCTCAACTGGCAGGAGACGAGGCCGTGCCGCCCTTGCCCGACACCTTAGTCTGCGCAATGCGCGCTGATCGCATCTGGTGGAACGGACAGCAGTACGAGTTGGAAAACATGAGCGCACAAACCCGACTAGCTGCGCTGCGTGCCGAGCGGGGAATCTTCAAAATCAACGCGAGCGCATCGGGACAATCGGAGCTGGAGTTCACAGGCAGTATTCGCGCTTCTGGTCCCATGCCCCCATCCTGGACAGCGCTCCCTCTCTCGCCAAAGCGTTGGGAATTGGAAACTTCCCGAGCAAATCTCGCATTTGACGCCGCCAAACATTTCCACCACGTTGATCTCGCAGCCATCAAGGTGCGCGCAATTTTGGATGAGGGTGCAGAAGTGCCCTGGGGCACACTTACAGCTGCGCAAGCGCAATGGCAAAGCCCAATGAAGGGGAGCTTGCGCGATTGCCAAGTGCACATCGAGCGATTAGCCCCTCCCATCGATACCCCCTCGCTTTGGGATTGCCACGACATTAAGGGTAAATGCCTTAGGGTGGAGTGCGACGCGCATTCGGTAAGGATGTTTCCCCAAATCGAGTTGCAATCGTCGAGCGGCTCTTTAAGCCATTTGGGCCTTATCGAAACGCGTTGGCAACCAACGACCCTGGACCCTAGGAAGGGCGAAACAGCTCGCGCAAGTGAGCACTTTGACATTCGGGGATGGGGAACCTCGCACGCTGAGTATCGCAGTGCATCACCAACATGCGAGGTGGAGCTGGAAATTCCTGGACGCTTTTATCTCAATGGCCAAAGCGCGCTACTCAAACTTTGGGCCGATTCTGGGCGATGCTTTTGCCTGACGTGGCGCGAGCCCGCGCGGCAGCTGGAGCTATTTGGCAGATGCGCTCAAGTATCCTCCGCACAATCAGGGCCGCCGGGACCTCTAGGACCGCAAGAGGCATTCATCTCGGGCGACGTCGCCCTCAGTTGTGTGGAAAGCCGGGGCAAAGCGCCTACACGCCATCAAATTTCCGCCGATGCGCTTACCCTGGCCGCGAGGTCTTTGACCTTTGAAGCCAATCGGGGGAACCTCGTGCGTTATACAAGCGATCAAAATGGTCTGTCGATTTCGGCGAAAACCCTCATCGCGGAATTTCCCACAACTCAGCATCTAAAAATTCGCGGCTTAGGCGTTGTGCAAACGCGCTTGCAAGGCGATTTGCCCTTTCTACGCAATCCCAAAAAATCTTTCGGCCTTCGATAAACCATGCCCCCTCAAACGCCTGCCACCCCCTGTCTGGAGATCTGCGCATTGCGCAAGGCTTATCAATCAAAAGCCGTGCTCGAAGGCATTGATTTCACTGTGTATCCCGGCGAAATATTCGGTTTGCTAGGCCCTAACGGAGCGGGTAAGAGCACCGCATTCAAAATTGCCATGGGACTGATCGCTCCTGATGAGGGAGCTGTGCGCTTTTGCGGCACTGACGTCACGCATTTGCCCACGTATAAGCGCGCGCAAATGGGGATGGGATATTTGGCGCAAGAACCGTCGGTCTTTCGCGATTTGACCGTTTTGGAGAACTTGCAATGCATCTTGGAACTGCGAGGACAACGCTTTGATCGGGCTGTTGAGCGAGAATTGCGCGCGCTCCTGAGTGAGCTGCACCTCGACCACCTGACCGACCAAAGGGCCGGCAACTTGTCGGGGGGAGAGCGCCGAAGGCTGGAAATTACGCGCGTCATGATGGGGAAACCCCGCCTCTTGCTACTCGATGAGCCCTTTGCCAATGTCGATCCGATCACGCTGCAGGATCTCAAAAAGTGGCTGAAGTACTTCTCTCAACGCGATGTCGCCATTCTCATCACAGACCACAACGCAATGGAGCTGCTCTCCTTCGCCCACCGCAATTGCGTCATTGGCGGTGGGCAGGTGCTCGCTCAAGGAAATCGCGAAGCGCTTTTGGCG
>CAXTAX010000184.1:0-2148 GCA_964241995.1 uncultured bacterium
GGATATTCAACCAAACATCCCCCCCGACTATCTTCAAGCGCGTATCGAGGAGGGAGAAAGCGCGATCGCCAGAGCGATCGCTTGCCTTCAAGACGCTCTAGAGAACTTCGATCAAGCGCGCATCAGCACGATTCACACGTTCTGCTATCGCCTCCTTCGTCAAGACGCGATCGGCTCGGGGCTGACGCTAGGCCCCGAGCGAGATGCAGTCAGAGCCCTTGGGGAGCTCGAGCGCCGCATCCACCATTGGCTCTTTCAAGATTGGGGGATTCGCGATCGAAAGGAGGGCGATTTTCGAGAATTGCTGCGCGCCCTAAGCGAACAGCCGATCGGCTGGAGCGAGGATGACCTCGTGCGCGAGTTGACGAAGGCGATTTTCCTCGCTGAACCGCTAGACTGCGTCCCTGCTTCCACACAGCTCCTCGAGCAGATGCGCGCGCGCATCGAAGGGCATTGGCTCGACGAGCTCGAAGCGCTGATTCAGTGCGAGCCCTCCCCCATCAAGTACATGAGCGATGCACTGCGCGCGCAGTGCCAGCGCGGTCTCGCCCTCCTGCGCGAGCCAAAAAAAGACATTCCTCGCTCTGAAGCCATAAAGCCTCTTGGTGAGATGCGTGATGTGCAAGAGCTTTTCAAGCGCTGCAGCGCCTCCAACCTCAAAGTCGCTTTTTCCAAAAATCAAAAACTCAAGCCCTTACTCGATCAAATCGAGACGCTCTATCAGCACTTTGGGGCCCCGCTCGCTCAGCTAGAGACGGCTAAGGGGGCGTTTTTGCGCATCGCCGAGGAGTGTCAGCGCGCTCTCGCTCCCGAACTTCTCGAAAAGGGCATCGCCCTCGAACACGATTTAGTGGTGCGCTGGATTGCGGAATGCGCGCGCCAAAGCGCCTTTGCGGCGAGCGTACAAGCCAAGGTGAAGGCGTTTATCGTCGACGAATTTCAGGATACCGATCCGGTACAGTGGGGGCTTTTCGAGCATCTTTTTTTGCGCCCAAAAGGGGCTGTGCGGGCAATTTTTGTTGGCGATCCCAAACAGTCGATCTACGCCTTTCGCCGCGTCAACATCTACACCTATGAAGGGGCTAAAGCGCACGTCGATCGCATCTGCACGCTCAACACCAATTTCCGCGCCAAGCAGTCCCTCGTCGAGGGCCTCAACACCCTGTTTGCCCCGCAACTAGCAGGGCATTGGATCGAGCTACCGAAAAGTGGACAGCATCTAGATGTGCGCCGAGTGGCCTTTCATCACCGCGATGATGCGCCCGTCAAGCGCCTGCACTTTTTCCCACAGCTCGATACCTTCGAAGAAATCGGGGCGTTTACCGCCCGCCAAATCGCTCAGATGCTGCACCGGGGTGAGGGGGGCTCCATCGCCATCCTGGTCGATACGCATAAACAAGCCGATCTCCTCCAGCGCCTCCTCGCAGAAAAAAATGTCGGGGGAATCTCTGCGCGCAGCGGGGCATCAAGGGAACCGCCCGCCCAGCAGTGGATGAGCGCGCTTTTGCACATGGTGCTCGAACCGCGCGATGCCACCTTGTATCACGCCCTCTTGCAACCCCCCATCGGCTGGACAGATGGCGATCTCGCCCCACTTTTAGAGAACAAAGACTCTACAAATCGAATTCTTGAAGCGCAGCGCCTCGCCAAGCTGGGCGCGCTTTGGCGCCTGCGCGCGCGGCTGCGCCACACATTGCTGCATCGAGGTGTTGCCGCCTTTTTGGACGCATTCATGCAAAGTCGCTGGCGCGATGAGCCCGAAACCGTCGAACAGAGGTGGCTTAGCCGTTGTCCCACCGCGCTTCGGGCCGAATGGGAAGAGCTGGCCCAAGTGCTCATCGATGCAGAAACAGCGCACAAATTGCAGCCCCACCAACTACTCGACGCTCTCGCGCAGTGGAAACACTCGGTCGATCGAGAAGGGGTATCGCGAGAGCACTTCGCAGGTGACGCGGCCGAGGCCAAAGTGCAGATCTTGACCCTGCATGCCAGCAAGGGACTGGAGTTCACCCACGTATTCGCGCTGGGAATCGCCTGGGGGCGTGGTAGCCTGCATTTGAAGAAAGAGGCCAAGCGCTTCAACTGGGTCACCCTTGAAGATTCTTTGGGCAAGTCCAGGCGTACGGATCGGGATTTGCTCGATGAGGC
>CAXTAX010000185.1:0-2090 GCA_964241995.1 uncultured bacterium
TGCTCAGAGAGCTTGTGCAGCGCGGGCACACGGTACTCGTGATCGAACATCACATTGACGTCTTCAAAAATGCGGACTGGATCGTCGAATTAGGACCAGGTGGAGGCCCCCAAGGAGGGCGCATCATCGCGTCTGGCCCCCCTGCAAAGATCGCTCGCCTCAAAACCTCGACGGGCGCCGTTTTGGGGGGTAAAATAGATGGGACACCTCTCAAATCCCAACCAGCTCCAAATGAGCACCTTCAGGGAGAAGCCACAATACCAGCGATTTCGATCGAAGGCGCTCGGCAAAATAATCTCAAAGGCATTTCCCTCGACTTGCCCCGAAATCGTTTCATCGCCTGCGCCGGCCCCTCCGGGTCGGGGAAAAGCTCATTTGCCTTTGAAACGCTCTACGCCGAAGGTCAACGGCGCTACATCGACTCACTGAGCCCCTATGCGCGCCAATTCGTGCAGCAGCTGCCAAGACCCCATGTCGATCGCATCGAGGGGTTATCGCCAGCGATTGCCATCGAGCAAAAGCTTCAGGCGGGTAATCCTCGCTCGACAGTGGGCACTTTAACCGAACTCTACGATCATTTGAGGCTGCTCTTCACTCGAATGGGCACCGCGCACTGTCCCGACTCGGGAGTCGCTTTAGAGGCGATGACTCCACAGAAGCTCGCCGATCGATTGCAGCGCTTTCCCAAAGGGGAAAAACTCCAGATTCTGGCGCCCATTTCCCTGCGCCGCGATGAAACGCTTCAGGAGCTGCTTCTCGGCTTAATGCGGGGGGGATTTGCGCGCGCGCGCATAGATGGAAACATCGTGCCCTTAGATTTCACGAGTATCGAATCTCTATCGCGCAATGTGCATCATCAAATCGAGGTGGTGATCGACAGGCTTGTCGTGGGCAGTGGGGGGCAAGAGCGTTGGATGCAAAGTATCGAGCAAGCTCTATCTTTGCGCCCACAACGCATCGCCGTACTGCGGGAAAATGGAACCTGCACTTGGGTGCATATGGGATTCAGCTCGCCTAAAACCGGAAAGTCGTACCCCCCCATTCACCCCAAAATTTTTTCCTTCAATCACGCGGACGGGCAATGCTCGGAATGCGAAGGTTTGGGGACGACGACGGGTATTCGCTTCGATCAACATTTGCCCACCGAGGCGATCACCGTGCAAACCCTCCTGACTTTACTTTGGGGCAAGGAGGGTCTTGCCCGGGCAAGTGACCTGTTGGAGCCCCAATGCCTGGCGCTGCATTTCACGCTCAAGACAAAGCTCAGAGATTTGAACGATGTGCAAAGGGGCTGGCTCTTTGGGGGGGATCGCCAACATGATCGCCAATGGTCTCGCGACCATCCAATCTTTCAGTGGAAGGGGCTGTACCCCACCTTGACCCGTTTGGCCAAATCCAGTGCGGTCGGATTGCGGCTGGTGCTCGGAAAGTACTTAGAGGTCATTCCGTGTCCGGTTTGTTTAGGGGGCAGGCTGAATGCCCTCGCTTTGAACGTGCGCATTGCCGGTGTGAATTTGCCCGAAATCTGCTCGTGGCCGATTTTGCGCTTGCGCGCTTTTTTGGAAAAACTCGAAGTCACCGCCGAGCAAGGCAAATCCTTGCACCAAGTCTATAGCGAAATTCTCTCTCGTTTGGAGTTTCTCGCGCGCGTGGGACTGGAATACCTCTCTTTGAATCGATCAGCTCCTACCTTGAGCAATGGGGAGGCCCAAAGGATTCGCCTCTCGGCGCAATTGGGAAGCCAGCTGACTGGGGTGCTGTATGTTCTCGATGAGCCGAGCGCAGGACTTCATCCCTTCGACAGCGCGCGCCTTGGCGGAGCGCTGTTGAAGCTTCGCGATTTGGGCAATACCCTTTTGATCGTCGAGCACGATTTAGATCTCCTGCGCTTGGCCGACCTCATACTCGAATTCGGGCCGGGCGCCGGAAGAGAAGGTGGACGGCTCATCGAACGGGGAACGGTCGCCGAGCTGAGCGCCAGCGCAACCTCACTGACAGGAAGCTACTTAGCGGGAAGGGGGGAACTGCCAAAAAACGCCGAAGCTTTGATGGCGGGGCAGCCCTTGGAAATTCGCCGTGCAGTGGGCAAC
>CAXTAX010000186.1:0-2012 GCA_964241995.1 uncultured bacterium
AATTCGCTTGCAAGCTCTGCGTGACCGCTTCTCAAAAGGGTTAGACGACTGGCGAGCAACACTGCAAAAGCTCGAGCAATCCCTTCAAGATCAACATTCTGCTGCGATGAAGATTTTTCAGTAAAAAGTTACATTAACATCATCGAGTGCCGCAAGCACATTAGAAACAAAAAGTAGTTCTAATTTGTGTTCGAGCAAACACTTCGCATTTCTATGTAATGCGGAATCGTTTTATTATTGTGAACCATTGAGATCTTTCACTGCAATTTTCTCTACTCTACCAATTGCTCAATCCATCAACAGGCCACTCTTCTATTTAGCCGCGCCCCTATCAAATTGGGGCGGGCAATAAGTCTTTAGCGGCTGCAAAAATGACTGCTACACACTTTATCTCAGAGTCAGCATAGAATTTTTGTGCTGGAATAGCCGCAACTGCTGATCAGACGTACATGGCCAGTATTGTCATTGCTCAGATGTGCACAATGCTTGGTAAGGGAAAGAAGCATAGCTCACAAATTTACAAAATTGATGTGCGGCTGACCAAGGACAAATCTCTTGAACGATGCGACTTATAAAATATATTTTACTATGTGGCAGCGCAATCCTAATTATGAGTTTTCTCGATAAATCAGAGCGCGCAAACCATATGAGAGTCCAGTATAAAAACTGTGTTAGGTCTTTTTCGCTTCCAGCTCACCCTCCAAATCAATAGGCTGTTGGGGGGATTTCTCATTGGATTTTTCGTGCTTGTCTTTTGTTCCTTCGGCGCTCGTCGACTTCGCCTCGTCGAGCAACAACCGTCTTTTGGCATCGATATCAAATGTTCCCTCTAATATCTGGTGTAAATCCTTGGCATCAAGTGTCTCAAGCTCAAAGAGCACTTCAGCCATAAATTTTACAGTTTCGGCGTGCTCTTCGATGATTTGACGCGCTTTTTCGTGCGATGCCGTACAGAGTTTACGCAACTCTTCATCGATTGCTTGAGCGGTCTGCGGTGATATCTGGCGACCAGAAGACTGCATGCCCGTCATATAATTTCTGGAATCATCTCGATCGTCAAAGGCGACGAGCCCGACGCGCTCGCTCATTCCCCACTCGCAGATCATGCTGCGAGCGAGTTCAGTGGCGCGCTCGATATCGTTTTTGGCGCCACTGGAAATATCGCCGACGAAGCGCTCTTCGGCGCATCGTCCACCCATCAGCATCGCCATCAACTCGTAGAGCTCCTCGCGCCAGTACCCCAATCGATTTTTGGTGGGGAGCATATACGTCGCTCCAAGTGACATTCCGCGCGGTATGACAGTGACCTTCTCCACGGGATCACAACGCTTGAGCACGAGGCCCACAATGACGTGTCCCGCCTCGTGAAATGCGGTGGACCGCTTTTCCTGCTCGGTGATTTCGAGACTCTTGCGCTCCTTGCCAAAGCGCACCTTGTCGCAAGCTTCGCTGATTTCAGGTGTATTCACCTGAAATTGCCCTCGCTTAACGGCTAAGAGCGCTGATTCATTGAGGATATTTTTCAGATCTGCACCCGAACAGCCCGACGTGGCTCTAGCCACTTTCATCAAATCGACGCTTTCGCCGAGCTTGACCTTACGCGCGTGGAGCTTGAGAATTTCAAACCTCCCCTTGATGTCGGGCAAATCGATCACCACTTGGCGATCAAAGCGACCGGGGCGCAATAAAGCCTTGTCCAGCACGTCGGGGCGATTGGTCGCTGCCATCAAAATGATCCCCTCATTGGAATCAAAACCATCCATTTCGACGAGCAATTGGTTCAGCGTCTGCTCCCGCTCATCGTGTCCACCACCCATGCCGGCGCCGCGGTGCCTACCGACTGCGTCGATTTCATCCATAAAGATGATGCAGGGAGCGTTTTTACGCGCCTGCTCAAACATGTCCCGAATGCGGCTAGCGCCTACCCCTACAAACCTCTCGAAAAAACCGAGGCCCGAAATGGGAAAAAAGGGGCAATCAGCTTCACCCGCACCCGCTTGGGCAAAGAGAGT